>NZ_JBHZAH010000070.1:0-26050 GCF_042754225.1 Rhodococcus sp. NPDC059234 | reverse complement strand
CTGAGCGGCCGCGGTCGAGGGCAGATCCGCGGGTCGTTCCTCGCCGCCGAGGGTGTGCCAGGTGCCGACCTTTCGTGCCGCCATCACTCGACCCGTGGCGTCCCCGGGCGACAGGCGCAGTGTCTGGATCAGGAAGTCGTTGATCGACTTGGTGTCGAACTTGCCGGGCAGGGCGCGTTCGACCGACTCGACGATCAGTCGGTGTCCGACCGCCGCGGCCTTACGCAGCGACGTCTCCATCTGCTGCAATGCGCGCACGACCTCCATGTCCGACAACCCGGACATTTCGTCGTCGAGCAGTCCGTCGACGGCATCGTCGAGGTCGGCCAGGTGATCCGTCGCCTGTCCGACTCTCCGAACGCCATCTGTCGAATGCATGTTCGAATTTTAGCGCTGGCCACCGACAAGAACCCCGGGTTTCGGCCGCGGGGTTTCCGGGATTCTCGCCCCGTGCGAGTCGTGGGACGTTGCCGTGGCTACCCGCGCACCGGCCGACTCGCGCGCAGCGACTTCCGGATGGTCCGGGCCATCATCGGCCTGATCACCGGTTCGACGATGCCGCCGGCGCGGACCAGGACCCGGGTGAGTGGGTCGACCGAAATATGATGGCGCCCTTTGTCGATGCCTGCGATCACCGCGGCCGCGACCACGTCCGGGCTCACGGGGGTGATGGCGCCGGACACGGCGGCGGTCTCGACCGGCTTGCGGGTGTTCTCGACCGCGAAGCCCGGTGTGTCGGTGTCCGGCGGATAGAGCACCGCGACCGTCACCCCGGCCGGTTCCACCTCGTAGCGCAGGGTGTGCGCGAGTTCGTGCACCGCGGCCTTGGTGGGTCCGTATCCGCTGTAGCCGACGACGCCGATCAGACCGGCGGTGGAACTGGTCAGCACGACGTGCCCGCGTCCGCGCGCGACCATCGCGGGCAGCACCGCTCGTGCCGCGTGCACGGCGCCGAGGTAGTTCAGGCGCATCTGGGACTCGAACTCGTCGATCGGGACCTCGAGGAACCGTCCGGGCAGCGCGGTGCCCGCACACGCGACCAGCACGTCGCACGGCCCGGATCGGGCCTCGACCTCCTCGACCGCCCGCTGCAGCGCCTGCGGATCGGTGACGTCGGCTGCCGCCCAGTTGGCGCCCATCGGCTCGGCCGTCGCGCGCAGCTGCTCCTCGCCGCGGGCGAGGATCGAAACCGCCGCACCCCTGTCGACGGCGGCCCGCGCGACCGCGGCGCCGATGCCCTGCGAGCCGCCGGTCACGATCACGTGCGAGTGCGGCCAGTCCACCCGATTTCTGCGCGTCACCGCGCGATCGGTAGGTGGCGCGGTCACGAATTGTGCGCGGATCGGTCATACGGTTACCGGAGGGAACTGCGTAGTGTCCGTGGTGCAGGAGTCCCCATCGAGTCGAACAGAGGTGTCCCGGGTGCGAGTCGGAATGCAGATCACCTACAGCGGCGGTTTCGCCGAGACGGTCGCCGAGGTCGCCGACCTCGAGCGGGCGGGCCTCGACATCGCGTTCATCGCGGAGGCGTACTCCTTCGACGCGGTCAGCCAGCTCGGCTACCTCGCGGCGAAGACCTCGACGATCGAACTGGCATCGGGCATCTTCCAGATCTACACCCGCACCCCGTCGCTGATGGCGATGACCGCGGCGGGCCTCGACTTCGTTTCCGACGGCCGGTTCGTGCTCGGTCTCGGGGCGTCCGGGCCGCAGGTCATCGAGGGCTTCCACGGCGTGCCCTACACCGCTCCGCTCGGCCGCACCCGCGAGATCGTCGACATCTGCCGACAGGTCTGGAAGCGCGAGAAGGTCCAGTACGACGGCAAGTACTACCAGATCCCGCTGCCTGCGGAGAAGGGCACCGGGCTCGGCAAGCCGCTCAAGATCATCAATCACCCGGTGCGTGACCGCATCCCGATCGTCATCGCCGCGCTCGGCCCGAAGAACGTCGCGCTGACCGCCGAGATCGCGGAGGGCTGGCAGCCGATCTTCTTCGATCCCGAGCGGGCGAACGACGTGTGGGGCGAGTCCCTCGCGGCGGGCAAGGCCAAGCGCGACCCGAGCCTCGGCGAGCTGCAGATCTACGCCGGTCCCGCGCTGGCGATCGGCGAGGACGTCGACCACCTGCTCGAGTGGATCAAGCCGAGCCTGGCCCTCTACATCGGCGGCATGGGCGCCAAGGGCAAGAACTTCTACAACGACCTCGCCTGCCGCTATGGCTACGAGAAGGAAGCCGAGACCATCCAGGAGCTGTACCTGGCGGGCAAGAAGCAGGAGGCCACCGCCGCGGTGCCGGACGAGCTGGTCCGCGCGATCTCCCTGATCGGTCCCGCCGGCTACGTCAAGGAGCGGGTCGCGGCGTTCGCCGAGGTCGGCGTGACCACCCTGACCGTCAGCCCGCTGGCCGGAGACTCGGCCGGTCGGATCAAGCTCATCGAGGACTTCCGCAACCTCATCGACTGAGCCGTCGGATCACCGGCGGAGCCGGGCGAGCACCGGGGCGAACGCCTCGGACAACTCGCCCGGCACCGTCACCTCGACGATGCCCAGACGTTCCCCACGTGCGCGCAGAACGTCCGCGGCCAGCCCGGGATCGCCGGGCAGCAGTCCCGACGAGCCCAGCGCCTGCAGTTCCGCGAGGGTCGGCCCACCGGTTCGGGCGAGATACGACGGCAGCGTCTCGCCGATGCCGACCAGCGACTGGGTGAACGTCATTGCCGGGCCGCACAGTTCACGAGCCCGCTCCACCGCGTCGACCAGGTCCGCCTCCGTCGCGGTCGGGCCGAGCGCCAGTGCCACACGGTCCGCCACCCGCCCCGCGGCGCTCAGCATCCGCGGCCCCGCCGCCGAGACCACCACCTCCGGCGTCGGGTCCACACCGGCGCGCACTGCGGCTGCCGACGCCTCCACCGCGGCGATCCGTTCCGCTGCGGAACCCCACCTCGCGCCGAGCCGGGCTGCCTCAGCCTCCGCGTCGGGCCGGCCCGGACCGATCCCCAGCTCGAAGCGTCCGTCCGAGAGTGACTGCAGCGCACGAGCTTCCCGAGTCAGTGCCGCCGCGGTGCGCAGCGGCGCCGCCGCCACCCAGGTGCGCAGCCGGATCGACTCGGTGACCGCCGCTGCCGCCGCCAGCGCGGGGAACGGGGACGGCGTCCACAGGGTGTCGGGCACCAGCAGCGCGTCGAACCCCTGGCCGTCGAGCAGACGCGCGCGTTCGGCCCAGTGCCGGCCCGAACCGATCGGCGCCTCGACCACCGCGACCCTCATCGGCGGGTCTCCCGCAGGACGGCGAGCCGGGCCCGGTACTCGGCCTCGGTGATCTCGCCACGGGCGAAGACGTCGCGCAGTGTGGACTCGCCGTGCTGACCGCGCCAGCGTCGCCGCGCCAGCACCACGACCGCGACTACCGCGATCCAGAAGGCCAGGGGAATGAGGAAGAACCACGGCCCCGGTCCCCAGCCGGGTCCGTAGCGGCCGTCCCAGTTGTCGGCCAGGATCAGTGCGGTCTGTGCTCCGAGTGCGTTCATGCATCCAGCCTGCTCGCGGGAGGACGGCGTGCGCATCGGTCCGCGGGCGGCACCGCGCATACGCGTGGGTGCGTACGTCAGCCGCGCCAACCGGGCCGGACCAGTCCCGACTCGTACGCCAGGACCACCAGCTGGGTGCGGTCGCGGGCGCCGAGCTTGAGCAGGATGCGGCTGACGTGGGTGCGCGCGGTGGCGGGACTGAGCACCAGCCGCTCGGCGATCTCGGCGTTGGTCAGGCCCTCCGCGACCAGCGTCATCACCTCGCGCTCGCGGTCGGTCAGTTCGGCGAGCAGGCGCGAGTCGGGGGCTTGCTTGGCGCGGGTGGCGAACTCCGACAACAGGCGACGGGTGACACCGGGGGACAGCAACGCCTCGCCACCGGCCACCACGCGCACTGCTCGCACCAGGTCGGCCGGCTCGGTGTGTTTGACCAGGAACCCGGCGGCGCCGGCCCGGATCGCCTCGAAGACGTACTCGTCGAGCTCGAAGGTGGTGAGCACGACCACCCGCACGGACGCCAGTTCGGGACGGGCCACGATCCGCCGGGTGGCCTCCAGCCCGTCGAGGACCGGCATCCGGATGTCCATCAACACGACGTCCGGCACCAGGTCGACGGTGGCCGCGACGGCCTGCTCGCCGTCCTCGGCCTGCCCGACCACCTCGATCCCGTCCTGTGCCTCGAGCAGCGCGGCGAACCCGGCACGTACCAGGGACTGGTCGTCGGCGACGATCACCCGAATGCTCACGCGGTCGCGTCCTCTCCGGAGTCGCTGTCGGAGAGCGGAAGTCGCGCCTCGACACGGAACCCGCCGCCCGGGCGGCGACCCGCGGTCAGGGTGCCGCCGAGGGCGTGTGCGCGTTCGGTCATTCCCGCGATGCCGCCCCCGGCGCCTGCACCCGGTGACGCCCCGCTGCCGCGGCCGTCGTCGTCGACGCACACCTCGAGCCGGTCCGGCAGGTACCGCACCTGCACCCGGGCGGCGGCCTCTCCGGAGTGCCGGACCACGTTGGTCAGTGCCTCCTGCACGATGCGGGCCGCGGCGAGGTCCACCGCCGACGGCACCCGCCGTGGTGCACCGGAAACGGTTGTCGTCACGTCGATTCCGGCGCCGCGGGCTCGCTCGACCAGCGCGTCGAGGTCGGCGACGGACGGGGCGGGCGCGAGCGGGGCCAGCTCGCCGCCGCGGCGCAGGGTCCGCAGCATCGCGTGCACCTCCACCAGGGCTTCGCGGCTGGCGTCCTTGATGGAGGCCAGTGCGACACCGGCCTGCTCGGGTTTGCTGTCGAGCAGTTCGAGCGCCACCCCGGACTGCACGTTGATCATCGAAAGACTGTGCGCGAGAACGTCGTGCAGCTCCCTGGCGATATCGAGGCGCTCCTCGCTGGCCCGGCGCAGCCGCTCCTCCTCGGCGCTCCGGGCCGCCTCGCGGGCGCGCTGGCGGCGAGCCCGGATCGCCTCCCGGCGCTGACGGATCCCCTCGGCGATCGCCACCAGCGTGAGCAGCCAGGCGCCGATGCCGACCATGCCGGCGGCGGGCACCGCTTCCTGTCCGGTCGCCCAAGGCACCCCCCACAGCACCACCACGAACCCGATCGCGGGCAGCGCGTACATCGGCCAGCGCGGGGACCGCGGCGCCGCGGTCAGGTACGCGACGACCAGCGGCAGGAAGATAGGTCCCATGCCGTAGCCACGCAGCAGGTACGTCAGCGTCACGACCATCGTCACGGCCAGCACCGCGCCCGGTGCGCTGCGCCGCCACAGCAGGGCGACCGCGCCGGCCACGAGCAGCGCGAAGGCGAACCAGTCCAGTGGGCGCGCCGGATGCCCGTGCCGGGAGGCGGCCACCGAGCCGAGCACCGACACGACGCCGACGGCTCCCGCGAGCGCGGCGTCGACGGGTCTGGGCATGGCCCCAACCTAACCCTGCGGGGCGGTCCGCGGCGTCGTCCTGCGGGCGTATCGAGGATGTCGCCGCGCGGCGGATGTGCCCGGCGTGGCCGCGGCGAAGGCTGGCAGTCATGACGACGACAACCGAGTTGCGAGTGGTCACGGACGGTCTGACCAAGAGGTACGGCGAGCGGGCGGCGGTCGACGACGTCGGGATCACCGTGCGGGCGGGGGAGGTCTACGGCTTCCTCGGACCCAACGGCGCGGGCAAGACCACCACGCTTCGGATGCTGGCGGGCCTGGTGCGCCCCACCTCGGGCACCGCGACGGTGCTCGGCCGCCGTCCCGGCGATCCGGCGGCGAGTGCGCGCACCGGGGTGCTCATCGAGGGGCCCGGTTTCTACCCGTACCTGTCCGGACGCGACAACCTGCGGGTGTTGTGCCGCTACCGCGGACTCGCCGACACCGCAGCGGAAACCGCGCTCGAGCGGGTCGGGCTGCGGCCGCGGGCCGGCGACCGGTTCCGGGGCTACTCGCTGGGCATGAAGCAGCGTCTCGGTGTGGCGGCGGCGCTGCTCGGCGACCCGGACCTGCTGATCCTGGACGAGCCCACGAACGGTCTCGATCCGGCCGGTGTTGCCGAGATGCGCGCCCTGATCGCCGACCTCGCCGCGGCCGGGCACACCGTGCTGCTGTCGAGTCACATGCTCGACGAGGTCCAGGACGTCTGCGATCGCGTCGGGGTGATCGTCGCGGGCAGGCTGGCAGCCGAGGCGACGGTGTCCGAATTGCGCGGCGGCTCGAGCATTGTCGTGCGCGCGACGCCGGGGCCACAGGTGTTCGCCGTGGCTCGGGAGGTCGCCGGGGCCGACCGCGTCAGCCGGACCGCCGACGGGGTCCGGGTGGATGCGGGCGCGGACCTCGCCCCGAAGTTGGTGCGCGCGCTCGTCGAGTCGGGCGTCGAGGTGTTCGACGTGCACAGCAGCGAACGATCCCTCGAGGACGTCTTCCTCGAGATGACGAGTTCCGCCACGACCGCAGCCAGTGTGGAGGTTTCACGATGAACACCCTGTCGGCGAGTTCCCGGGCGGAGTTCCTGAGGCTGCGAAAGTGGCCCTCGTTGTGGGTGCTGTCGGCAGCCTGGCTGCTGCTCGATCTCACCTTCGTCTACGTGTTCAACTACCTGACCTACCGCAGTGACGGTGGGACCGGATTCGGTGCGGCCGTGCCGCGTTCGGTGTTGCTCGCACGGATGCTCCCCGGTGCCGTGCCGCAGGTGCTGACGCAGGGCATGGCGATGTTCGGCGGCGCGCTGATCCTCACCCTGGGCGCCCTCGCCGCCGGCAGCGGATACGGCTGGGGGACCTGGAAGACGGTGCTGACCCAGGGGCCGGGTCGGCTCCGGGCCCTCGGCGGAACCTTCCTCGCGCTGGCCACGGTGGTCGCCACGCTGGTGGTCGTGGTTTTCGCTGCAAATCTGGCGGTGGCCTGGCTCGTCGCCGTCGCCGAGTCGCAGCCCACTTCGCTGCCGGGTGTGGGTGACTCGGTGCGCGCCATCGGGGCGGGAATGCTGATCCTCGGCATGTGGACGGCATGCGGGGTGCTGATCGGGACGCTCGCCCGGGGCCCGGCGCTGGCGGTCGGGCTCGGACTGGTCTGGGTGATGGTGGTGGAGAACCTGCTGCGTGGGGTCAGTGCGGTGCTGGAGCCGATCCGGCTCGTCACCGACTACCTGCCGGGGACCGCCGCCGGCTCGCTGGCGGGCGGGCTCGGTGGCGCCGCATCCGACGCCGAGCGGACGCCGGGCGTGCTCACCGTGCTCGGACCCGGGCTCGCCGCGACGGTACTGGCGATTTACCTGGTGGCCTTCGCGGCCGCGACCGCGGTGGTGCTGCTCCGACGCGACGTCGACTGAACCGTGTGAGCGGCCGGGAATGCATATTGTCGAGTAATGCGCCGCGAACTGGCCGCCACCGTTGGCTCGGAGTGGAGCCGCGCATGGCGCTGGCCGGCGCAGGTCCCCCTGACGGTGTTCGGGAACGCGCTGCTGGTCACCGCGGCCTGGTTCCTCATCCCGCGCAGTTGGTTGTTCGACTTCACCGGGCCGTGGGGATATCCCGCGGCGCTCGCCGGCTGGATGTACGCGGACGTGTCCGCGACCAACGTGCTCGCTCAGGATCCGGGTGACGTGCTCGACAAGCTGACCGACGTCGGCGGGCTCGCGCGGCTGCTGTGGGCGAAGACCGTCGTGCTGTGGTTGCTCGTGGCGCCGGTCTGCGTGCTGGTGGCGTTGGTGGTCGGATTCATGGAGAGCGACCCGGCGACGGCGGCGATGTTGATCGCGTGCATCTGCGTGGTCCCGTTCGGCGCACTGGGGCTGTCGGCATGGGTCGGCGTGTTCTTTCCGTACCACCAGAACGCCCTGCGGTGGCGGTGGGCGCACCGGCACCGGTTCCGCTCGGTGATCGTGCGCTGGGGCGTGCTGGTGGTGCTGCCGTACGCCGTGTTCCCGGCCGCGGTGGTCGTGGTGCTGCTCGTGCCGTTGCTGGTCGTGCACCTCGTGCCGCCGACGGGCATCACCTCGCTCACCGGCGACGCCCGGCTCGGGCTCGTGGTCACGAGCGCCGCGGTGTCGATCGTGGTCTGGTTCGCGGCGTTGCGGGCCGCAGCAGTGTTCGCCGGCCGTCGGTCGGCGCAACTCGAGGCATATCTCACTGACACCGAGAAAGGGTGATGTCCACGGGCCACAATGGTTGTGGCGGAGACGCCGACGAGCAGAGCCGAACGAGTGAGGGAGCAGCATGAGCGCAGGCAAGCCCATCGTGGTCGGAGTGGACGGATCGGAATCCGCGTCGGAGGCGGTGGTCTGGGCCGCGCGCACCGCAGCGGCGCGCAGGCTTCCGCTGCTACTGGTCTCCGTGGTGCACATTCCTGCGTACTACTACACCGAGCCCTACCTGGCGCGTGGCTACGGCGACGAGCTGTCGAACGCCGGGCGGGCACACCTCGACGGCGCCGCGGTGCTGGCCAAGGAGGCCGCCGAGGAAGTCGGTGACCTGACGGTCGACACCAAGCTGCACGAGGGCCGGATCGCGGAGATCCTGCTGCAGTACTCGCCGACCGCCGCCATGATCGTGCTCGGCAGCCGCGGTCTCGGTGAGTTCACCGGCGCCGTGCTCGGCTCGGTGACCCGAAGTGTCGCAGCGCATTCGACCGCCCCGGTCGCGGTGATCCGAGGCCGTACCCTCGACGGCAGGCCGCCGACCGAGGGCCCCGTGGTGGTCGGTGTCGACGGGTCGGAGATCAGCGAGGCGGCCCTCGCCGCGGCGTTCGAGGAGGCCTCCGCTCGCCGCGCCCCGCTGATCGCGGTGAACGTGTGGAGCGACGTCTCCGTCCAGCCCTCCCTCGGCGCGACCGCAGAGGACCCGCACTGGAGCGCCATTCAGGCCGCGGAGGAGGCCGTGCTCTCCGAGCGTCTGGCCGGCTGGATCGAGCAGTACCCCGACGTGTCGGTGCAACGGGTGGTCGGCCGGGACCGCCCGGTCCGGGTGCTCAGCGACTACTCCGAGCGGGCGCAGCTGCTGGTGGTCGGCAGCCACGGGCGCGGTGGCTTCAAGGGCATGCTGCTCGGGTCGACGAGCACCGCGCTGATGAACAGTGCCGACTGCCCGGTGCTCATCGTGCGCCCCGTCGAGGTGTCCTAACCGAATTCGTCGAGTCCGGCGGCGCGGAGCCGGCCCCACACGTCAGTGGGGTGCACTCCGCGCCGCACGGCGTCGTTCTCGACGAGCACGCCGAGCAGCATCGAGTTCAGGAACGCCAATGCGTCCGGATCGTGCCTGGCCGACTTCGCTTCAGCCCACCGGGCGACGTTGCCCCGCTTGGCGGATGCGGCCATCTCGAGCACCGTCTCGAACAGCGCCCGGGTGTCGGTGCCGGGTTCGGATTCGACCAGCTCGGTCACGACGCGGTCGCCGCGTTCGTGCGTCGGGCAGCGGCGCGGGCCAGAGAGCGGTCGCGGGCTTCCTCGAAGCGCAGGGCGTCGGCATGCAGGCCGGCCAGGAACCGGTCGAGTTCCTCGCGACAAGCCTCACCTTCACCGCCGAAGTCGGTGCGGTCGAATATCTTCCAGGAACGCAGCACTGGAAGCACCACCTCGTCGAGGTGCTGCCGGAGGTCGTAGATGCCGCCCTTGGCGATCAGCACCGCGTTGCGGCGGAACGCCGGCATGCCCGCGCCCGGCATCTGAAAGTTGGTGAGGATCTTGGTGATCGCGCGGATCGTCTGGTCCGGCGCGACGTCGAGGGCCGCGCCGCAGATGTTGCGGTAGAACATCATGTGCAGGTTCTCGTCGGCCGCCACCCGAGCCAGCATCCGGTCGGCGATCGGGTCGCCGCAGGCCTTGCCGGTGTTGCGGTGGGAGACGCGGGTGGCCAGCTCCTGGAAGGTCACGTACGACACCGAGTCGAGCAGTCCCGAGTTGAGGCCGGGCGCGAATCCGGTGGTCATGTGCGTCATCCGGGCGTTCTCGAGCGCCACCGGGTCGACCCCGCGGGTGACCACCAGGTAGTCGCGCATGACGATCGAGTGCTTGGCCTCCTCCGCCGTCCACCGGCCCACCCAGGTGCCCCAGGCGCCGTCACGCGAGAAGCTCTCGGCGATCTCGCGGTGGTAGGACGGCAGGTTGTCCTCGGTGAGCAGATTGGTGATCATCGCGGCCTTGGCGGTCTCGCTCAGCTGCGACTGCCCCGGTTCCCAGTCCACCCCGTCGAGCGCGGCGAAGTTGCGACCGTCGTCCCACGGAACGTAGTCGTGCGGGTGCCAGTCCTTCGCCATCGCCAGGTGCCGGTGCACGTTGTCCTCGGCGACGGGCTCGAGTTCGTGGAGCAGTTCGAGCTGGGTCAGTTCGCGGGCCACGGTGGATCCCCAATCGCAGTGCCAGTAGTCCTCGTCGAGGTTCGCCGACGCGAACGCCACCGCGATAGGGGCGAAGGTCCCGGATGTGCCGGTGTGTGTTGGGATTGGTTGCATGGACATCCGGATCTTCCTGGTGGACGACCACGAGATCGTCCGACGCGGCTTGGTGGACCTGCTGGGCGGCGTTCCCGGCTTCACCGTGGTCGGGGAGGCGTCCTCGGTCGCCGAGGCGCTGACGGTAGTCCCCGCGCAGCCCGTCGACGTCGCCGTGCTCGACGTCCGCTTGCCCGACGGCAACGGGGTGGAGTTGTGCCGTGAACTGCGGTCGGCCTGCCCGGACCTGCGCTGTCTGATGCTCACGTCGTACTCGGACGACGAGGCGCTGGTCGACGCGGTGATGGCGGGGGCATCCGGATACCTACTCAAGCAGATCCTCGGCACCGACCTGGTTGCCGCCATCCGCACCGTCGCGGGTGGGGGATCGCTGATCGACGGCGAGGCCACCGCCGCCGCGCTCGACCGGATCCGTACTCACCGCGGTCCGGGCGGACAGGTCGAGGACCTCACCGACCAGGAGCGAGTGGTGCTCGACCTGATCGGGGAGGGCCTGACCAACCGCGAGATCGGCCAGCGGATGCACCTCGCCGAGAAGACCGTGAAGAACTACGTCTCGCGGCTGTTCACCAAGCTGGGTATGCAGCGGCGCACCCAGGTCGCGGTGCTCGCGACGGAACTGCGGGCCGGCCGCGGCGAGGTCTAGGGACTCGCCGCCCGCTCGACGGGCACCGACCACTGCAGCGTGGTCCCGCCCGTGGCGCGTGCGAGGATCGCGCAGCGGCCGCCGAACAGGACGGCGCGGCGTTCGAGATTGGCCAGTCCGCTGCGCGGTTCGTCGCCGGACATCCCGACGCCGTCGTCGGCGATCGAGATCGTGAACTCTTGCGCCACATCGACGGTCACGGAGATCGAGGTCGCCTCGGCGTGCCTGCGGGCATTGCTCAGACCCTCTCGGACCACTGCCTCGACGTGCGGATGGATCAACGGGGGCACGAGAGTGTCGACGGGTCCGGAGAACTGGACGGTCGGGGCCACCGCACCGTGCGCGGTGAGCTCGGCGATCACGTCGAGCAGGCGGCGACGGAGGCCGACTGCGCTCGCCGGGTCCGCGGCCTGCAGATCGAAGATAGTCGTGCGGATCTCCCGGACCGTTCGATCGAGCTGCTCGACCGCGCGGACGAGGATGTCGGCCGTGCGTCCGCCGCTGTGCGCCGTCACCGACTGCAGGCTCATGCCGGTGGCGAACAGTCGCTGAATCACGTTGTCGTGCAGGTCCCGCGCGATGCGGTCGCGATCGGCGAGCACGTCGAGCAGGCGTTGCTGACGCTGCTGGTGCGCGAACTCGAGCGCGACCGCGGCCAGGTCCGCCATCGAGGACAGCCAGTTCCGTTCGACCGGGTCGCGGTCCGGGTCGGCGGGCAGGCCCGCGACGATCAGTACGCCCTCGACCCGGCTCGAGTCGTCGTCCCGCAGCGCTCCGGACACCGGGACGACGGCGGAGAAGCCGAGTCGCGTCAGGTCCGTGACATCGACGACCTGCCGCATCCGCAGTGTCGGATCGGTGGTCGCCGCGACTGTGTCCGCGTCGTCGGCTCGTACGGCGAGCGTCACGCACTCCGCAGATGTCAGTTCGCGCACCCGCCGGACCAGCAGGTCGAGGGTCTCCGGGACCGAGCCGCCGGTCAACAGCCGGGAGTTCACCGACGACACCGCGGTAAGCCAGCGCTCGCGGGTGCGGGATTCCTCGAAAAGGCGCGCGTTGTCGATGGCTACCGCCGCGGAGTCGGCGAGCGCGGTCAGGATCACCTCGTCCTCGTCGGTGAACTCGGGGGCGTCGCGCTTCTCGGTGAGGTAGATGCTCCCGTAGGCCTGGCCGCGAACGATGATCGGCATGCCGAGGAAGCTGTTCATCGGCGGATGGTTGGGCGGGAACCCCACCGAGGAGGCGTGCCGGTCGAGCGCGCGGATCCGAACCGGGCGGGGATCGTTGACGAGCAGTCCGAGCAGGCCGTGTCCCTCGGGCAGGTGGCCCATGGTGGCCCGGGTCTGCGCGTCGATGCCCTCGTACACGAATTCGGACAGTCCGCCGCCGGGGGCGCGGACCCCGAGGGCGCCGTACCGAGCGCCGAGCAGCGTCGTCGCAGCCTGCACGATGCGCTGAAGGGTCGAGTCGAGTTCGAGCCCGGCGCCGACGACGAGGACGGCCTCGAGGAGGTCTCGGAGGTTCTCCGGGGTCGTGTCGACCTCGGTGAGCCGGCGCTGAGAGGTTCTGACCTGGGTGTTCGGGTCGTCGATGGGTAGTTCGACCATGGTCTCGACCCTATCGTGGTCCGCGCTACCGACGGTCCGCTGTGTGCTGGGTTGTAACGGGAAACCGACCGGAACCGATGTTTCGGGTACCTAAGTCATCGGTGAGGAGACCATGATGCAGCGATCCACCCTCGGCCGTCTGGCCGCACTGTTCACGTCCGTCTGCGCCGCAGCAGCGGTGCTGTTCACCGGGACCGCGGCCGCGGCCCCCGCTCCTGCCCCCGCACCCGCCGTCGATCTCGCGGGTGCCGCACTCCACCTGAGGGCCGCCGCGGCGGGCAACCCGGAGGCGCAGGACGCCGTCGAACGACTGATCGGTGCACCCAAGGACATCGCCACCCCCGTGCTGTCCCTGCCCGGGCAGATCTTCCCGATTCCCGCCTACTCCGACACCGGTCAGGGCGGCGACGTCCTCGGCCAGCTCTACGGCGCCGGCGTCGCCACCAACATGAACAACGAGTTCCGGTTCGGATTCTTCGGCGGTCCCGGCAGCATCGCCGACAACCAGACCGGCGCCGAGCTGAACGTGGTCTGGTACAGCATGGCCAACGGCACCAGCGGCATCACCCGACTGGATCAGAACAACAAGGTGATCCCGACCGTCATCTCCACCGCCCCGCTGAACGTCGGCAAGGGCATGGTTGTCGGCGCCGTCTACGGTTCGCTGTGGCACAAGGTCGGCCCGAAGGACACGGACGTCGTCAAGAGCACGATCTGGTGGCCGAGCATGGGCATGGTGATGAGCTAGTCGGTACCTCGGCGATCGGTCAGCAACACCCAGCGGCTCGATCGCGGGCGTTCCACCAGCTCGTCCAGCGGTCCGCGAGGGCCGCGAACTCCTCAGCGCCCCGGCCGTAGGCACTCAGAATCATCTGGGCGCCACCGCCGGGGCGTTGCGGGCTGTCCGGCTGGGTGGCGAGCACCAGCAGGCCCGGACCGAGTTGGTCGACGGTCAGCCCCAGCTGCTTCGGGGAGCGGAACCACACCGTGCCGCTGAAGGCGTCTCCGGTCGAGACCAGCGCGGTGTAGGCCGAGCCGGGCGCGCCGGTGATCGCGGCCACGCCGAACAGTTCCATCACGGTCGTGCCGCCGACCGGCCCGTCGAGGTACAGCGTGCGGCGCTCGGCGAGGTCGTGGCGTTCGAGGCCGAACTTGAGCTGCTGGAGAAACGTCGTCCAGCCCTCCGTGACGTCCTCGTACCAGTCGTCCCATTCCGGGTTGGATCCCTTGGCGGACCGCACGATTCGCACGACGGTGCCCTCGGAATCCGGTACCACCGTGAAGATGTCGCCGCCCTGGAGGGTCAGGGACATGGCCGCCGCGTCCTCGGCGACGCCGTCGACGAATATCTGCCGGATCTCCTCGTCGAGTCCCTGGTCGTCGTCGTACTCCCACCCGTGCCAGCGCCGGATGAGCGCGGGGTCGCGGAGTGCGTGCCAGACGCGCTGGGCGGGTGCCGCAACGGTGATCTCGAGGACGGTCGCGTTGTCGGTCATGGCTCAAGATCCTGCCGGATTCATGGTCGGGTCGGCGACCGCGCGCCCCGATGCAGGGGCGTAGAGGTCGAACATGTCGCCGACCGCCTCGACCGCACGGGGAACCGCGTCGCTGCGGTCCGGCGCGAGGTCGTGGCCCTTCCCCTCGATCAGGATCAGGCGGGTCGGAGCGGTGACGAGTTCGAGGGCGGCGCGCATCTCGTCCGGGCTGCCGAACGGGTCGCGGGTGCCGTGCACGAACACGCACCGACCGCGCAGGTCCGGGAGATGCGCGGTGCGGGCCTTCTCGGGCGTGCCGGGCGGGTGCAGGGGATAGGAGAACAGCAGCAGGCCGTCGCAGACCTCCGGCGTCTCCGCGGCGAGCATCGACGACTGCCTGCCGCCGTACGAGTGTCCGCCGAGAATCATTGGGCCGGTGAATATTTCGCGTACCGCGGCGACGGCAGTCGTGATGCCGTCGCGGTCCCGCTCGGCGGTCGACGGGCTCGGTGGCCCCTTCGGGCGACGCTGCCGGAAGGGCAGGTCGTAGCGCAGCACGAGCAGGCCTCGTGCTGCGAACTCGTCGGCGGCGCGCTGCAACAGCTTCGCGTCGCGGTTGCCGCCGGCGCCGTGGGCCAGCAGCAGCGCTCCCACCGGTTCGCCCTCCGGGCGGTGCAGATCGCCCTGCACGTCATCGCGTTCGAACGGCTCGCTCATGCAACCACGCTAACGCAGCGGCATCGTGCCGACCTCAGTCTCTATTGAGCCGTTGCCGCACTTCCGTCATCTTGGCGCGCAGTTCGTCCTCGTCGAGGATGCCGCGGTCGATGAGTTCGTGGGCGGTGCTGATCGCGGAGCGTGCGTGCACGGGGAACCGGCTGTAGGTCGATTCACCCAATGCGTCCTCGGTCCGGCGTCGCTCGAGGTTGTCCCACGTGCCGCGCCAGGACAAGCACTCGCAGGTCGCCTGCATGGCGGATTCCCACGGTTCCGGCTTCCGGTCGGTGTCGGGTAGTCCGCCGTCGCGTTCGGGGCTGCCGGCCAGCGTGTCGAGGACTACCGCGTATCCCTGTGCGGTGGTCATGCGCTGCTCCCCACGGAAGGGGCCGCCGAGGCGGTCCACTCGGCCGACGGCAGGGCGACACCGATCATCGTGTCCCGGGTGACGATCTTCTCGAGTTGCTCCTCGGTCCAACCCTCGGTGCCCGCGGGCTGCATGGGCATCACCATGAATCGCGACTTCTGATTCGAATCATGGACGCGCACTTCCACATCCGACGGGAAGTGCAGCCCGAACTCCGCGAGCACCTCCCGCGGTCTGCGCACCATGCGCCGGCGATAGTTCGGTGTCCGGTACCAGTCGGGCGACATGCCGAGCACGGGACGCGGATAGCAGGAGCACAGCGTGCACACGATCACGTTGTGCACCGTCGGGGTGTTCTCGAGGACGTAGAAGTAGGTGTAGTCGCTGGGTGTGCCGGTACCCGTCGGGTCCGTCCAGTCGATTCCCACCTCCTTGCTGGCCTCGGTGCCGTCCTCGAGCAGGCGCTTCCTGAAATCCGGGTCCGTCCATGCCTTGGCGACCATCCGTGATCCACCGGACGGTCCGATCGATTCCGCCCACTCGGAGAAGCGGCGGTGATCCTCGGCGGAGAAGAGGCCCTTCTCGATGGACAGTTCCCTCAGTGCGAGTTCGAGCACCTCGAACTCGCTGATCTCGTCGGCCGATCGAATCGGATCATGATCGCCGGAGTGCGTGTGTGAACTGCTCACTTCTCGTCTCCTACTCGTCGTGCCCGGAGAGCCGGAGCCAACCCTCCGCGCATTCGGTTTCGAGCGTGTCGACGTCGTAGCCGGTGTAGCGGGGCCACAGGTCGGTCTGTTTGAACGAGACGACGTAGAACGGTTGGGTGCGCCCGTTCCCCGCCCTGTCGAAGGCCTCGTCCTCGGGGATCACCCACTCGGGGCGGTGACCGACCACGACACCTTCGCGGTTGCGCACGAATGCCTGTGTGCGGGTGTGGAATATGCTCGTCGAATCCTTGACCACGACGCGGTCGCCGATCTTGAACTTCGGCATCGCTACTTCGCCCCCTGGAGACGTGCGCGGACCTCGTCGATCTTCGCGGACAGCTCGTCGAGCGGAATGACTCCCTGGTCCACGAGACACTTTGCCGCCACGGTTATCCACCGGGCGTAGTAGGGGAGTCCGAAGTACTGGGTCGCGCCGAGATCGACCTCGGCCCGCCGCCGCATCTCGGCGTTCCAACTGCCTCGCCAGGCGAGACATTCGCACGTGACGTACGTGTTCATCTCCCAGGCTTCTTCCTCCTTCTCCAGGTACTCCACCGGCAGCGCCGGCTGGCCGCCGACGTCGTGGAGCACATGGCGCAGAACGTCGTACTGCGCATTGCTGATTGAGTAGGGGGAGTCCTGTTCGGCGTGAATCGCGGGCGTGACCGTCGCCAGACCGTCCGTCAACGCCTGGAACTGTGCCTTGGTGGCCATGGCTGACCTCGTTCGGTGCGGGAGTGCGGGATCGCGACCGTTCCGCTCAGTGGCACGGAAGCCCCAGCAGGTGGCGGCCGTCGTGCATCAGTTCGTGCACGTACATGCCGCTTCGTGAGACGACGCCCTGGTCGAGTCCCACCAGGTAGAGGGCGAGGAGGGCGAGGAGGACCACGCCGACTGCGGCGAGCGCGACACCGATCGACTCGATCGGGCGATGCGGGTTGAGTACGAGAGTCATGGTTTGCCCCTTGGGAGTCAGTCCCGCAGATCCATGTGCTTCGGTCACTCGAATACGCTTGCCGCAGAGGCAAGTCGAGCGCAGTCGATCGAGGACCGACCGCAGCCTGACACTACGCCGATCACTCGGCCTCGTCGAGGTGGAACGGCGGGGCACCGACGCCACTGATCCGGAAATGTCCCCACGGATCCTGCTCCCCGAGGGTGGCGGGGCGAGGTGGGCCGTCGTCGACGGCGAGCGTCAGCCGCGACCGGCTGCTCGCGGTGACGGCGTCCAGGCTCGGGCCTTCGACTCGTCCGTACCAGTGGAAGTGCCCGTCGAGAGGCTCGAAGTGCCCGTTGAGGTGGACCACGACGTCGACCGCGTCGTCTCCCTCCGCGAGCACCGCCGGGCCGGCGTAGAGGGTGTCCGGGTCGAGCATCGCGGGGTCGAACCGTGGTGCCTCGTCGACGCGTGGTGCCCGCCCGCGCCTGCGTCGGATCACAGGAAACCCGACCGCCGCCACATCGCCCTCGACGGCGCCCGCATCAGACCGTTCTCCTGCAGAAACGCGGCCAGGCCGTCGAAGCCGCGGCGCTGGTTCTCCCGGAAGTGCGGATTCGCCAGCGCCTGCCTGCGGGCCTCGCGCACGTCGAGCCCGGTCCGCTCGTAGATCGCGGGATTGGTGAACAGTCGCTGCAGCAGCAGTCCGCCGATACCCTGCACCGTGCCGACCCACGCCTTCTCGATCGGATGCGTCTGCGCGACGCGGCTCCGCACGCCCTCGCGAGCGAAGCGGATGTGCCGGGCCTCCTCGGTCACGTGGATTCGCATCACGCGCGACATCATCGGCTGCAGCTGGGGGTCGTTCTGCACGCGGCGCTGGGTGGCATCGAAGATCTCCTCGCCGATCAGCGCCGCCACCCACAGCATGGTGCCGCGGAAGGTCTTCGAGAGCAGGTTCGCCACCACCGCTTGGTGCGGCCGTAGCTGAAACGGCTTGGCGCCCATCGCCGCAATGGTCCGGGCGAACATCGTCATGTGCCGGCACTCGTCGCCCATCTCGGTGAGTGTGTACCGGGTCTGCAGCGACGTCGGATCCCGATGCAACAGGTCGCGCAGCAGTGCCTGCAGCAGGATGTTCTCGAACCAGGTGCCGACGCTGAGGATGTTCGCCGCCTCCTGCCTGGACAGCTCGATCCGCTGTCCCTCGGACATCGACTCCCACATCGGGGTGCCGTACAGCGACAGCACCGTCGGCGGCAGGAAGTACCGGCCCTCGACCAGCGGGGCGTCCCAGTCGAGGTCGACGACCGGGTTGTACGAGCGTTTGATGGACCCGGCGAGCAGGCGGGCGGCAACGACCTCGCGGTCGGTGGGAGTCGTGGCAGGCATCGGTGCACCTCCGTCGCGTCGGAGAATTCCGTTACGTCAGGAACGTAAGCCTGCCCGCCCACACGGTCAAGAGGTGTGTGTGACCAAAATTCACACTGTCTCTCGAGGTTCTACTTCGCGACGGTCAGTAGGAACGCGACGTCCTCGACCGCCTCCACGCTGTGCCGGACCGCGGGGATCACGAGCAGGTCACCTGCGGAGCCCTTCCACGAGTCCTCGCCCGCGATCAGCGTCAGGGTTCCGTTGAGCACCAGCAGCGTCGCCTCGCCGGGGGAGTCGTGCTCGGCCAACTTCTCGCCGGCGATCAGCGCGACGACCGTCTGCCGAAGGCTGCGCTGGTGACCGCCGTAGATCGTCTGCGAGCTGCGTCCGCTCGTCGCGGCGTTCGCGAGTTTGAGTTGTTGCCGCGCAACTGCGGTCAGCGACTTCTTGTCCATGGGCGTGCCTCTCGCTGGGAAAGACCGGAAGGGAACGTCGTGCCCCTGCAGTATGGCCCACGGTACGGCCGACGGCGCCGTACTCGCCGAATGCGTCAGCGGCGATAGGTCACGAATCGGAACCGGACGCCGTCGCGGCTCGAGACCTGCCATTCGCCGCTGTGCCCGGCGACCCACTCGGGCCCCAGCGTCGGGGCGTACGCGTCGCCGTCGACGTCGAGGTCCACCTCGGTGACCGCGACCTGGTCCGCCCGATCCAGGGCGGCGGCGTAGATCTGGCCGCCCCCCATCACCCAGACCTCGCCGTTCCCGGCCAGGGCCAGTGCGTCGTCGAGCGAGTGCGCAACCTCGGCCCCGTCCGACGACCACTGCAGGTCGCGGGTGACGACGATATTGCGGCGGTCGGCCAGCGGGCGGAATCGAGGTGGCAACGAGTCCCACGTTCGCCGGCCCATGATCACCGGGTGCCCGGTCGTGACGTCCTTGAAGTACGCCATGTCCTCGGGGATCCGCCACGGGATGGCGTTGTCGCGGCCGATCACCCCGCCGTGGGCCTGTGCCCAGATCAGGCCCAGCACTAGACGGCCACCGGGGCCTTGATGGCGGGGTGGTGGCGGTAGTCGACGATCTCGACGTCCTCGAAGGTGTAGTCGAAGAGCGAGTCACGCTTGTTCAGCTTCAGGGTCGGGTAGGCGAGCGGCTTGCGGGAGAGCTGTTCGGTGACCTGCTCGACATGGTTGTCGTAGATGTGGCAGTCGCCGCCGGTCCAGATGAAGTCGCCCACCTCGAGCCCGGCCTGCTGCGCCACCATGTGGGTGAGCAGCGCGTAGCTGGCGATGTTGAACGGCACGCCCAGGAACAGGTCGGCGCTGCGCTGGTACAGCTGGCAGCTGAGCTTGCCGTCGGCGACGTAGAACTGGAAGAACGCGTGGCACGGCTGCAGCGCCATCTCGTCGAGGTCGGCGACGTTCCACGCCGAGACGATGATCCGCCGCGAATCCGGATTGGTCTTCAGCGTCTCGACGACCTTGGTGATCTGGTCGATGTGCTCGCCCGACGGCGTCGGCCACGACCGCCACTGCACGCCGTAGACCGGGCCCAGCTCGCCGTCCGCGTCGGCCCACTCGTCCCAGATGGTGACCCCGTGCTCGCGCAGCCACTTGACGTTGGACTCGCCGCGCAGGAACCAGAGCAGCTCGTAGACGATGGACTTGAGATGCACCTTCTTGGTGGTGACCAGGGGGAAGCCCTCGGCGAGGTCCCAGCGCATCTGGTGTCCGAAGACACTGCGCGTCCCGGTGCCGGTGCGGTCCGCCTTCGCGGTTCCGGTCGCCATGACCAGACGCAGCAATTCCTCGTAGGGTGCGTGGACGGGGGCGGGCTGGGCAGTCATCGCGTTCATCCTAGGCCCTGCCACAATCTCCGCATGCGTGAGCTTCTCGTGATCGGCATCGGTGCCGGCGACCCCGACCAGGTGACGATCCAGGCCGTCAAGGCCATGAACCGGGCCGAGGTGTTCTTCGTCATCGGCAAGGGCGACGAGAAGCAGGAACTGGTGGACCTGCGTACGACGATCCTGTCCGAGCACATGGACCGCGACTACCGGATCGTCGACATCGTCGACCCGCCGCGGGACCGGACCCCGTCGGACTACACCGGCGTCGTCGACGACTGGCACGACCGCCGCGCCGCGATCTTCGAGGAGGCGTTCGCCGCCGTCGACGGGGTCGGCGCGATTCTGGTGTGGGGCGATCCCTCGCTCTACGACAGCACGCTGCGGATCGTCGAGCGGGTGCTCGCGCGGGGCGTCGTCGGCTTCGACTACTCGGTGATCCCCGGCGTCACCAGCGTCCAGTCGCTCGCCGCCCAGCACCGCATCGTGCTCAACCGGATCGGTGAGCCGGTGCACGTCACCACCGGTCGACGGCTCCGCGAGGGCCTGCCGGACGGGGTCCGTGACGCCGTGGTGATGCTCGACGCGGACTGCAGCTTCACCCGGTTGGCGGGCGACTGGCAGATCTGGTGGGGTGCGTACCTCGGCACGCCCGACGAGGTGTTGATCTCGGGCGACCTCGCCGACGTGTCGAAGGACATCGTCCGGGTGCGGGCCGAGCTGCGCGAGCGCAAGGGCTGGATCATGGACACCTATCTCGTTCGCCGTCGCTGACGCGACTGTGCGCGATCGGTACCCCGGCTGGGGTAAAGAACGCGCACGGGCGCCGAAGGCGCATACCCTGTCTTCATGCCCGAACTGCCCGAGGTAGAGGCCCTGGCACAGTTCCTGCGCGCCCATGCGGTGGGTGCGGTGATCGGACGGGTGGACGTCGCCGCGCTGAGCGTGCTCAAGACCTTCGACCCGCCGATCTCCGCTCTGCCGGGCCGGGACGTGAGCGGCGCCGCGCGATTCGGCAAGCACCTCGGGATCCGGTGTGGCGAGGAGGACGGGCTGTGGTTGATCACCCACCTGTCGAGGGCCGGCTGGCTGCGGTGGATCGACAACCCGAGCCCGACGCCGCCGAAGCCGGGCAAGGGGCCGTTGGCGCTGCGGGTGCACCTGTTCGCACCCGACGGCGGCACCCCGGCGTTCGACCTCACCGAGGCGGGCACCAAGAAGCGGCTCGCGGTCTGGCTGGTCCGCACCCCTGCCGAGGTTCCGGGTATCGCCAAGCTCGGTCCCGACGCGCTCGACATCACCGAACCCGTTCTGGCGGAACTGCTTTCGAAGACGTCGCAGCGCGTCAAGACCGCGCTCACCGATCAGTCGGTGCTGGCGGGGATCGGCAACGCGTACTCCGACGAGATCCTGCACGTGGCCAAGCTCAGCCCCTTCGCGACCGCGAACAAACTCGGCGCCGAGGAGGTGGCGACCCTGCACGCCGCCATGCGCTCGACGCTGACCGACGCCGTCGCGCGGTCGGTCGGGCAGGACGCGGCGCGCCTCAAGGGGGAGAAACGGTCCGGGATGCGCGTGCACGCACGCACCGGAATGCCGTGTCCGGTGTGCGGCGACACGGTCCGCGAGGTCTCGTTCGCGGAACGGTCGTTCCAGTACTGCCCGACCTGCCAGACTGGTGGGAAGATCCTCGCCGACCGCCGGATGTCCCGCCTCCTGAAGTAGCCCCGACCTCGGCGCCTCGCGGGGAGCTGCCTCGGAAGGAGTGCATGATGCTCAAGCGCAGCGTCGTCGTCCTTGCCGCCCTGCCTCTGGCCGTCCTTGCGGCCGGGTGCAGCGACGACTCCTCGGACACCACCACGACCACTACGTCCACGACGGTCACCACGACGACCACGGTCCCGTCGATGGCGAACCCGACCCAGCACGAGCAGCCGCCGATGTACCAGAGCGGGGGCAACTAGCGGCGGGTCAGCGCCGGTGCCGGTAGCCGATCCAGGCCTTCCGCAACTCGGCATTCGGGTCCGCCTCGACCCGCGGTTGCGCGTCGAGGATCAGTGTCTCGCGGCGCTGCGTCGAGTACACCGGCCACTGTCCCCGAGGGGTGCCGTGCCGGGCGAAGTGCAGCCAGTGCGACTGTACGACCGCCGTCACCGCGCGTAGGCCGCCGCGGCCGCCGAGCGCGGTGGCGGCGCGGCCGAGCGGCCGGTCGCCCGCCCCGAACACGGCCAGCATCTCGGTGCCGTGGGTCGCTCCGAACCCGGTGAGGTCGAACAGGCGCGGGGCGAAGTCGTAGCGGTACGCATAGGTCGGCGCGGCCGTGGCGTGGGACTGCGCGACGAGCACCGACGGCTCCCAGAACGTGACGTCCCCGCCGAGGCGGACTGCCGCTCGCCGCTTCGGATAGCCGCGGTACGCCGCCTGGATGCGCGCCTTCAGCGCGGGGTCGGTCTCGGCGAACATCTTCTCGATCCGTTCCGGATCGGTCGGGATGATGTCGAGGAAGCGCGGAAACAGCGTGCCCTCGTGGGCATTGGTTCCGATGACGAGCGGGATCCGGTGCTGACGGCCCGACGCGAACGCCTCGAGCGGATGCTGTGGCAGCAGGTCGCCGTCCACCAGCGGCGCGAATGCCCTCGTGCCGGGTGCCTCGTCCGCGCCGCGCGCGGCCAGGGTGTCGCCGGCCCGGACGAGGGCGTCCGGGGCCGCGGTGGTCAGGGCGCGGACGGGGTCGGCCGTGCCGTCGAGGATGTCGAGAAACTCGGCGGCCCAGCCCTTCGCCCGGTCGGGCCCGTAGGCCGAAGCGGCGGGCGGGCTCTCCGCGATGGCGCGGGCGAACAGCCCCTCGGCCGCGGGGACGCACATGAGGGTGGTGACCGCGTTGGCCCCGGAGGACTCGCCGAACAGGGTGACGTTGTCCGGGTCACCGCCGAACGCGGCGATGTTGCGGCGCACCCACTCGAGCGCGGCCAGTTGGTCCCGCAGGCCGAGGTTCGAGTCGAAAGGCCTTTCCGGAGTGGAATATTCGCTGAAGTCGAGGTATCCGAGGGCGCCGAGCCGGTAGTTCACCGACACGTACACCACGTCACCGCGGCGCACCAGCGAGTCGCCGCGGTAGAGCCGGGTGGACGCCGATCCGGTGCTGTAGGCGCCGCCGTGCACGAACACCATCACCGGCCTGCGGTGGTCGCTGCGGGTTGCCGGGGCCGTCACGTTCAGCGTGAGGCAGTTCTCGCCGGTTCCGCGTCGACCGCCGCGTCCGGACTGCGGTGCCGAGGCGCCGAACGCGAGTGCCTCGCGGACCCCGGGCCAGGCGGTCACCGGGCGCGGAGCGCGCAGCCGCAGCTCACCGACCGGCGGTGCTGCATAAGGGATTCCGCGCCAGGTTCGCAGGCCGTGCTGCTCGCGGCCGAGCAGGACGCCCTCCGCGGTCTGGACCACCAGCGGGTCAGCCACGGCGCGCCTCCAGCAGACGCAGCCAGGCCTCGCTGACCGTGGGGTAGGCGGGGACGGCGTGCCACAGGGACTCCATCGGCACCCGGCCCGCGACCGCCACCGTCGCGGCGTGCACCAGTTCGGCGACCTCCGTCCCCGCGAACGTCGCGCCGATGAGGGTGTCGGTGGCGCGGTCGATCACCAGCTTCGCGCGGCCGGCGAAGTCGTCTCGCAGCAGCGAGGAGCCGGCGACCGCGATGTCCACCTCGACCGTCTCGACGTCGAATCCGTCGTCGACGGCCTGGCGCTGCGTACGTCCCACGGAGGCGACCTCCGGCGAGGTGAACACCACCTGGGGTACGCGGCCGTGGTCGGCGCTCGCGAGGTAGCGGGGACCGTCGAGCGGGCGGTACTCGGCGCGTGCGGCGATCACGTCGCCGCACACCCGGCCGTGGTACTTGCCCATGTGGGTGAGCGCGGCCCGGCCGCTGACGTCGCCGATCGCGTACAGCCAGTCGCCGGGCACGCCCTGGACGGCGAGGTGGTCGTCGGTGGAGATCCGCCCGTCGCCCAGGCCGACGGCGGCGAGCCCAAGGCCGGCGGTCGCGGGCCTGCGCCCCGCCGCGACGATCAGTTCGTCGACGGTGAGCTCGGTCCGTGCCGGGTCGTCCAGCGTCACCGTCACCGGGCCGCCGTGGATCCGGCCCTCGCCGGTGGCGTGCGGCCGGTCGCGGTGCACCGCGACCGGGCTGGTGCCGAAGAGCACGGTAGCGCCCCCGTCGCGCAGTGCTTCGGTGACGAGTCGGCCCGCGAAGGGTTCGGCGGAGGCGAGCAGCGCGGACCCGCGGACGATCAGCGTGACATCGCGGGCGCCGAGGGCGAGCAGCCAGGTGGCGCACTCGGCGGCCACCACACCGCCGCCGACGATCGCGACCCGGCGCGGCACCTCTCGCAGGTTGGTGGCGTCGCGGGACGTCCACGGCAGCGCCTCGCGCAGGCCGGGAACCGGCGGGACGGTGGGCTGCGAACCGGTCGCGAGGACCACCGCGTGCCGGGCCCGCAACGTGCCGGTGGGAGGGTCGCCGTGCCCGCCGGTCGAGATCTCGATCGTTCGCTCGCCGGTCAGCCGCGCCGAGCCTCGGCGCACGTCGATCCCGAGCGAGCGCGCCCACTCGACCTGCCCGGAGTCGTTGTGGTGGTGGGTGAACCCGTCGCGGCGGCGCAGGACCGCCGGCACCTCCAGCGCGGCGTCGCCGACGATCGACCGGACGCCGGGCATGGCCCGGGCGGCGCCGAGCACCGTCGCGGGCCGCAGCAGGGCCTTGCTCGGCATGCAGGCCCAGTACGAGCATTCGCCGCCGAGCAGTTCGTGCTCGACGATCGCGGCGGTGCGGTCCGAGCCGGCGACGGCGTACTGCGCCGCCACCTCTCCCGCGGGTCCGCCGCCGATCACGATGACGTCGTACTCCGTCTGTGTGGCCATGTCGTCCACCGTAGAACGGTTTGTGGGTGGGTACCCGGGTTACTGCAGGTAGCCCTCGACCTGCCCGGCGGGGCTGACCGGCACCTCGTCCGGTGGCAGGCCCGCGTCGGCCCGAGCGCGGCGCTGGCGCAGCAGGTCCCAGCACTGGTCCAGGGTCTGCTCGACCGACGCGAGTCGCGCCTGTTCGGTGTCGGGGTCCAGTTCTCCGGACTCGGTCTTCGCGCGCAGCTGGTGTTCGGTGTCCACGAGCTCGCGAATGCGCGCGAGGATGTCCTGTTCGCTCATCGGTGAACTCCACTCTTCTCGACAAAGATGCACGGGTTCGGTTCCACCATAGGCCGGGACGGCCGCCCCTTCACCAGTAGCGCGCCCTCAGCCCGTGCGCCGCGAGTGCCTCCTCGGTTCGTTCCCGCAGCCCGCCGTCCATCGAGACCAGCGCCAGGGTGTACCGGCCCTCGCGACGGCACAGGTACGCGGACAACCGGTTCCGGGCAGCCGCTGCCTGCGTCGGGGTGACTCCGGGGTGTACCGCTCGGGTCGCGATCCCACTGGTCCGGTGTCCGCCGAGCGAACTGAGCGCGTCGGGAATCGCCCCGATGTTCGAGCACAGCACGTCCCGTTCACCGGGGTTCGGGGCCAGCCGGTGCGCGGCCCTGTCGGACACCAGTTGCAGCAGCTCCGGCGGGAACCCGGCCGGGCTGGTCATCGGCGGCTGGGCGTACGCCTCCCGCAGCGCCGCGCGGACGGCGGCGGGGGAGTCGCCCGGCGCGACCGTCACCGCGACCATGTCTACCGCATTGGCGGGAGAATCCGGGTCCGCGCGACGGTCGACCGGCACGCTGACCTGCACCGGGGTGCTCGGCCGCGCGACAGCGACGGTCAGCGCCACGAACAGGGAGTTGGGGGTGCCGCCGTCCCGGGCCGCCGCGGCGTCCCAGCCCGCGGCGTCGACCTCGACCACCACCGCCTCCGGCGACTGTGCGCGCAAGTCACCCCAGTCGGGGT
>NZ_JBHZAH010000069.1:0-26222 GCF_042754225.1 Rhodococcus sp. NPDC059234 | reverse complement strand
CCGCCGCGCAACTCGGCGCGGCAGTTGGGCGGCGCGACGCCGCGCGCGGCCATAGAGTGGGGCATGGCGAGGAATCTGCTTCCGGAGTCAGCGCGCGTGGCGCAGACCCTGATCGCTCGCGGCCACCACGGCGTGGTGGTCACGCGGGAGGAACCGACACACACCGCAGCGCAGGCGGCGGCCGCCCTCGGGGTCGATGTCGCCGCGATCGTCAAGTCGCTGGTGTTCCTGCTCGACGACGAACCGGTGCTCCTGCTGGTCTCGGGCGCCCACCAGGTGGACCTCGAACGGACCGGCAAACGACTGGAGGGAACCCTGACCAGGGCCCCCTCCGACATGGTCCGGCGGGCAACGGGACAGCCGGTCGGCGGGATCGCCCCGGTCGGACACCCGACCAACCTGCCCACCTACGTGGACACCGCGCTGGCCGACTACCCGGAACTGTGGGCCGCGGCCGGGCATCCGAACGCGGTGTTCCGGACGACCTTTCGTGAACTGGTTCGGATCACCGCGGGCCTGGAGATCGACGTCGACTGACCCGGGTTCTATAGTGACTCGAACCGACCCTGGAGGACGAAGTGACCGACGGAGCATGGAGCCGACGACACGTCGACCTGTGCCGTGTCGCCACTAGCCTGTGTTCGCACTGATCCGACTCGTCAGCACGCACCGATGGTGCGTGCATCTCGTGCAGTCCTAGATCCGGAGAACGCCTTGTCGCATCCCGCCCCGCACCAGCCTCTCGCGAACCTTCCGCACGCCCCGGTCCCCGAGGATCCGATCGGCATCACCGCCGACCAGTACCGCGCCGCCATGCGCCGCTACCCCGCGGGCGTCACCATCGTCACGCTCGACTCGGGCGCCGGGCCGGTGGGATTCACCGCGACGTCCTTCGCGTCGCTGTCGCTGGACCCGCCGTTGATCTCGTTCAACATCGCGCAGACCTCGTCGTCCATCGCGGCCTTGCTCGCGGCGGATTCGCTCGTCATCCATCTGCTCGGCGAGCACCAGCAGCACCTCGCGCATCGGTTCTCCCGCAGCGCCGACCAGCGGTTCAGCGACGAATCGCTGTGGAAGCGCCTCGACACCGGCGAACCGGTGCTGCACGGCACACCGATCTGGTTGCGCACCACCGTGCACCAGCTGATTCCGATCGGCGACCACACCCTGGTCATCGGGCTCGTCACCCGCGTTCACGACGAGGACGACGCGGAGGCCGCCGCGGCCCCGCTGCTCTACCACGACGGCCGGTACTACCGCCCCACCCCGCTGGGCGAATGAGCAACCCCCGCCCGACCACGCCCCGCCCCGGGCACGCCAGCGGCTACGGACGGGAGTGTCGCGGCTGTCGTTGACGACGACCGCCGCACCCTCCCCTACCCTCCGCCTGGAGCCGTCATGACCGTTTCTTCCGTCGGACAGCAGAATTCGACATCCGATCTCGTTCTCACACTGCAGTTCTCGAACCCCGGCTCGGCCGATCGTCAGCAGTTGATCTCGCTGGCCAACGCACTGCGTGCCGCCGCCCAGGACATCGTGCCCGGGGTCAGCACCCGGGCACGGGTGGACGCCGTCACGCCCGCGGCGGCAGCCGAGCGCCGGCCCAGTTCGGACGCGCCGCTGCTGATCGATCTGCCCGCCCGCCAGGTGCTCCTGCACGGGCGTCCGGTCTCGTTGAGCCACACCGAATTCGAGATTCTCTCGCATCTCGCGCGACGGCCCCGGGTGGTGGTGTCGCGTCGACGCCTGCTCGAGCTCAGCGGCACCCTGGGCGACAGGGAGCGGCCCGGCCGCAGCGTCGACGTGCACGTCTCGCGCGTGCGGACCAAACTGGACCGCTTCGGGTGGCTGGTCTCGACGGTGCGCGGCACCGGCTACCGCTTCGATCCCGACCCCCGGGTCCGCATCGTCTCCGAACCGGCGGCGTAGCCCACACCCGCCCGCGCCCGCTGTTCGATCGCGACGCCGGGGCCCTCGGTCGGCCGGACCGACCGAGGACTCCCGACACTCCCCCGAGTCAGGAGGCGAGAACCGCTCTGTCGGTGGACAATCCGAACCGGCTCAGCACCTCACCGAGGATCTCCGACGGCCTGGTGAGACCGCGCTCGTGCAGGTCGGGCAGGACGTCGTCGACAACGCGGTCCAGCACCCGCGGGAGCACCAGCGGCAGCAGGGTGACTCCGTCGGCGACGCCGGCGGCACCGATGTCGGCGATCAGCCCGGAAAGCCCCGGCGCGGTGCCGACGTAGGAAATCGAGTCCGGTACCCGCGGCCGGGCCAGACTCGCGTCGAGTCGGGCGAGTTCCCTTCGCGCGCTGCGATGATCGTCGGCGAGCAACACCTCGAGGTCGAGCAGCACGGTCACCGAGTCCGGGTTGCGCCCCTCGTCGGCGACCCGGGCCCGAACGGCCTCGCGTCGCAACTGAGCCTCGCGCAGGTCGCGCGCCCGGACCCGGACGACGGTGGCCGGCTCGGCGACCAGATCCAAGGGCGCCCCAGTGAGATCGACCCAGTAGTCACTGAGCCCCAGGGGAATTCGGAATTCGGTGTGCGAGCCCGACGCCGGGTGGTGTCCGGCGCCGGAAAGTTCGACCGCCACGTGCAGCGGCGGTATACGGGTAGGCGAATAGGCAGAC
The DNA here is from genome assembly GCF_042754225.1 of Rhodococcus sp. NPDC059234. Classification (NCBI taxonomy): domain Bacteria; kingdom Bacillati; phylum Actinomycetota; class Actinomycetes; order Mycobacteriales; family Nocardiaceae; genus Rhodococcus; species Rhodococcus sp. NPDC059234. The sequence continues at coordinate 23,586 of NZ_JBHZAH010000069.1, read as the reverse complement.
ATGACAGTCCTCGGGGTGCGTGGGAGGAGTGAACGGGCTCGAGGCGGACCTCAGCTCGAACACATTCCCGACGCGGTACGGCACAGATCCACGTGACGACGGCACCACTGGGCATCGATCGCCACGGTCGTCACGGATGCCATGCCCAGATGCTACCGCGAGGGCGCAGGCGTCGCCTGGTCGTCGGCGCGCGAGGAGACGAACTCCGCGACGGCCGTGACCAGTCGGTCCACGTCCGCGGCGTGGCTACCGAGACCGAGGCTGGCGCGGACCGCCCCCTCGGGGCGACCGAGCCGGGCCAGCAGCGGGTGCGCGCAGAACCGGCCGTCGCGCACGCCGATGCCGTACCGGTCAGACAGGTACGAGGCGACCTCCCGCGGCTCGGCGCCGTCGACGGTGAAGGTGACGATGCCGACCGCGTCAGGCGCGTCCGACCAGATTCGCAGCACGTGGACACCGGCGACCGCGCTCAGTCCGGCGGTCAGCCGCTCGCACAGGGCGCGCTCGTGCTCCTCCGCGCCCGCGGAGTCGAGCCCGGCGAGCGTCTCGCAGGCCGCGGCGAGGGCAGCGACGCCCAGCACGTTCGGGGTGCCGGCCTCGTGGCGCTGCGGGGCACTCGCCCACTCCACCGTGCCCGCCGCCGAGACGTCGCGGGTGGCGCCCCCGCCGGCGAGGTAGGGCTGCGCGGCATCGAGCCAGTCGGCACGCCCGACCAGCGCTCCGGCGCCGAACGGCGCGTACAGCTTGTGTCCGGAGAACGCCAGGTAGTCGACCCCGAGCGCGGCGATGTCGACGCGGCGATGCGGCAGCAACTGGGCGGCGTCGACCAGGATCCGCGCCCCGCAGCGGTGCGCGATCTCGGCCAGTCGCGCGATCGGCAGCACCTCGCCCGTGACGTTGGACGCCCCGGTGACCGCGAGCAGCGCGGTCGGGCGGGAGCAGAGTTCGGCGGCGATGCGCTGCACCGTCTCCTCGACCGAGTCGGCCGACTCGACAACTCGGGCACCGTTTCGCTTCCACGGCAACAGGTTTGCGTGATGCTCGATGTCCAGAACCACGGTCTCGCCGGGTACGCAGCCCGCGAGCAGGTTCAGGGAGTCCGTGGTGTTGCGGGTGAACACCACAACGTCGTCCGTACGAGCACCGACGAACCGCGCGACCACCTCGCGGGCGCCCTCGTAGCTGGCGGTGCACACCTGGGACGCGTACCCGGCGCCGCGGTGCACGCTCGCGTAGTACGGCAGCAGTTCCTGCACGCGTTCGGTCACCTGCGCCAGGGCGGGGGCGCTGGCCGCGTAGTCGAAGTTGGCGTACGTGCAGGAACCGCCGCCGGCGAGCGGAACGGTGAGCTCGGACCCCGAAACCTGAGCGAAAGGTGCAGTCGCAGAACAGATTTCAGAGAGAACCGCATCGGTGGCACAGGTGTCGGCGGAGAGAACGGCAGTCATGGAACATCCCTTTGTCCAGGGACCCGAGCGATTCGGCGATTGTGCTTCGAGTCCGCGCTTGCCGTGCCCGGTCGGACAGCGGCCAGGTCGTCACCCGGGGCACCCCACCGCGGTGGAGGGTTGCCGGCCAGCAAGCCGGGGCTATCTGCTGGCACTCATGACCTGACCAGAGAATTGCAGGCTGCCCGCCACGTTGTCAAGCCACCCGCTCGACACCGGGACTTCGAACCGGCCGACGTCGCGCACCCCGGCCAGCGGTAGGCCGAGCACTCTCACCCGCTGGACGGCCGCGGCCTCGGTGGCGGTACACAGCCCGTCGAGCACGTCCTCGGTGGCGAGCGCGCCGAGCACCTCACCTTCGCGTAGGTCACCGTCGAGGACGTGGGTCGCCTCCAGTCCGCGACTCGCCAGCCACGGCGCCGCCGCGACGAACGCGGCAGGATCCCCGATGCACAGCACCCGACGCGAACGCGCCGATCCACCCGTCGCACTCGTCGATGCCCCTCGCCCACAACGCAAACCGAGCTCGATCATCGGACGCCCTCCGCCCGAACTGCCGACCCGCCGAGGACCGAGGGGGCCTCGTCGCGAGCGAACATCGCGTCGATCCGAAACCTGATCTCCTCCGTGCTCATCGTCCCTCCGTACCCGGACGCTGCCCGACCCGTCGATGGTGCGATCGCTGATGTGTTCATTCGTGTACTTCCTCTCCACGTGACAACCCGCCTGCCCGGCGGAATCGTGCGCTCGAGCGGGTGTGACCGAGAACTCACCGAGCCTGGGTTCCGAACCCGCATTCCGTCGCCGTTTCCGGCATGGATCAACTATCGCGCCGGGCGCTGCCGGAGTCTGTCCACCGGCTGGACCCGGGATCGGATGAATCGGCTGTCCCCCGATCGGCGGACAAGCCGCAGCCCGATCCCCGCCGACCTCCCCCTGGCCAGCGCTTTTCCTGTCGATCACCGCCGCAGACGCACGCGCTGTCGAACGCCGATATTCTGGTGACAGTTCCGACGTGCGGTGCATCGTGTCCGCTCGAACTCGAGGAGGCATGATGGCTACCCGCCTGCGGCGCAGGACCCTCGCGGTGACGTGTGTGGTCGTGGCAGCGCTGACGCTCGCCGGCTGCACGATCTCCACCGGCGACAAGTCCGGGGACGGCCCCGCCGCCGCCCCGACCACCAAGCAGAGCGCGGCCGTCGTGACCGTCACCCCCGCGGATGCGGGTACCCCGGTCAGCCCGTTGAGCCCGGTTCAGGTCAACGTCGCGCAGGGCACGATCACGTCGGTCACCCTGACCAATCCCGAGGGCAAGGTGATCCCCGGGATTCTCACCCCGGACAAGACGTCGTGGAAGCCCGGAGAGCCGCTTGGCTACGGCAAGACGTACCAGCTCGCGGTCGCGGCGGTGGACAAGGACGGCGTAGCCACCACGAAGGACTCGACCGTCACCACGGTCGCCCCGAGCAATCAGACCGCCGTGAATCTGAACACCACCGGCGGCATCTCGATCAAGGACGGCGCGACGTACGGCGTGGGCATGGTGGTGGTCGCGCATTTCGACGAGCAGATCGGCGACAAGGCCGCGGCCGAGAAGGCACTGACGGTCACGACCACTCCCCCGGTGCAGGGCTCCTGGTACTGGATGGACGACCAGAACGCGCACTGGCGCCCGCAGAACTACTACGCGCCCGGCACCACCGTGTCGGTGGACGCGAAGATCTACGGTGCCCAGCTCGGCAAGGGCCTCTACGGCCAGTCGGACGAGAAGGTGGCCTTCAAGATCGGCGACTCGCACGTGTCGATCGCCGACGACAACACCAAGATGGTCACCGTCTACGAGAACGGCCAGGTGATCCGGGAGATGCCCACCTCGATGGGGCGGGGCGGCACCGAGACGATCGGCAACACCACGCTCTCGTTCTGGACGCAGCCGGGCACCTACACGGTGATGGACAAGTCGAACCCGGTGATCATGGACTCCTCGACGTACGGCCTGCCGATCAACTCCCGGCTCGGCTACAAGGAGTCGATCAACTGGGCGACGCGGATCAGCACCGACGGCATCTACCTCCACGAACTGGCGTCGAGCGTGTGGGCTCAGGGCAACACGAACGTCTCGCACGGCTGCCTGAACCTCAACCCCGAGAACGCACAGTGGTTCTTCGGCTTCTCCCAGCCGGGTGACGTCGTCGAGGTCCGCAACACGGGTGGCGCCCCGCTCGAGGTGTGGCAGAACGGCGACTGGAGCATGCCGTGGGCCCAGTGGGTCGCGGGCAGCGCGCTGCACGGCGCGGCGCCCGCGCCCGGACCGGCGCCTCTTCCTCGCTGACCGCGCCTGCGGCGGGCGCCGTACCGTGCTCGCCGCGGGTGACGTGACGTCCGATCTCCCGTTCATCGGCTACGCGACGCACCACGTCACCGTCCGAGCGAGTCGGCCGCAAGCGGAACGTCCCAGACGGCGCGCAACAGGTCGTGCGGGATACTGTCGGACCATCGACCGGTGGAGACGAGTTCGGCGGCGAGTCGCCCGATCTCGTCGGCCGCCATGACACCGCGCTCGCCCTCGACCGCGACGACCAGGTCGTCCTCGACCTGGTCGATGTACGGGTGGGCGGTGTGGTTGGCCGAAACCAGACACGGCCGCGTGTGTGCCGGACCGAACCGCTGCCGCGGCAGCAGGTCCGTCAGGACCGAAAGCGCATCGTCGATGTCCTTCTCGTTACCGCCAGTTCGAACCCATCGGGCAATCTCGTCCGATGTGTCCAACGGAGTCTCCAGCACACTGTTTCCTGCGCATTTGAAGTACCAACGTCCGTCGGGGTAGCGAAGCGGCGGCATGACGATTCCGCCGTACAGGGTTCGGCCCTCGCGGATCTTGAGGTACATCGTCGCCGGAAGATCGGACTCGTCCGGATCAGGTGCCTCCACGAGGACGACCGTGGCCCCGAAGGTGTCCATCGCGAGGGGCCTGGCCAACAACCCGATTGCGTTGGTGGCCGCACCGGTCGCGACGACGACGGACTGGGCGCGCCATGACTGACCGGACCGTGCGGTGACACGTCGCCCGCCCGCCTCGCGTCGAATGTCGACGATGTCGTCGCGTACGAGAGTCGCCCCGTTTCTCGTGGCTACCGTGAGCAACGTCCGCGTCAACTCTCGCGGATTGACGATGAAGGCCTCCGGCTGAACAACCCCTACGTGCCCGGGCTCGAAGCTCAGGTGTGGGTACCGTTGGCGCAGGTCCGCTTCGCCGAGTCGGACGACCTCTACTCCGAGGTCTGCGGCATTGGCCACCAGTCGTTCCCTGTCGAACCACTCAGCCGATTCAGGGTCCGCGACAATCTCAGGCATGACCGCGAGTGACTGTGTGGGCTTGGCGAATTCGATGCCGGCACTTTCGGACAAGGCGGGAAATCGACGTATCGAACGGTTGGCGAGAAGTGACGCGACGAGCGGCACCTCGAGGACGTGCGCCAGTCGGCCCTGGTCGTAGTGCCCGGCCCACACCCCCTCGTGATCGTCGAAACGCGCGGGTTCGTCGGGGCCGACGACGAGGACGTCCGCGCCCAGCGCAGTGAGATGCCGTGCCGTGGCAGCTCCGATGGGACCGGCTCCCACCACGACGACGTCGAACTCGTGTTCAGCTTCCATGTGCAGTCTCCTAGCGTGTGTGCCCCGTCGGGCTGATGAGAGTTCCGAGGGCAGGCAGAGCGGGTCGGCAACCATCGACGCAGTCGCCTTCCTGCCACTGCCCGCTAGCCTCGTTCGACCAGTACGCAACGCGCGCCGGAGAAGATCGTCGGCATGCACTTGTTGCAGTGGATGCACAGCGACTTCGTCCGCGCGTCCTCGGCGATCCGATTGACCAGGTCCGGCTCCCGCAGCAACGCCCGCGCCATGGCCACGAACTCGAAGCCCTCGGCCATCGCGGTGTCCATGCCGGCCCGGTCGGTGACCCCGCCGAGGAGCACCAGCGGCAGCTTCACCGCCGCCCGGATCTGCCGGGCCTGCTCGAGCATGAACAGGTCCTGGTAGGGGTAGGCGTGGAGCATCTGCTTGCCGACCAGTTGCACCCCGAGCCGCACCGGCTGCGGCATCGCCGCGGCGAACTCCCGGACGGGAGCGTCGCCCTTGAACAGGTACATCGGGTTGAGCAACGAACTGCCCATGGTCAGCTCGAGCGCGTCGAGGCTGCCGTCCGCCTCGAGCCACTGCGCCACCTGGATCGCCTCGTCCACCCAGAAGCCACCCGGCACACCGTCGTCCATGTTGAGCTTCGCGAGGATCGCGACCTCGCCGCCGACGGACTCGCGCACCGTGCGCGCGGTCTCGAGCACGACCCGCGCCCGATTCGCCAGCGAACCACCGTAGGAGTCCTTGCGGCGGTTGAGCTTCGGACTCAGGAACGAGCTCGCGAAGTAGTTGTGCCCGAAATGGATCTCCACCGCGTCGAATCCGGCGTCGACCGCCAGCCGCGCGGCGGTGCCGTGCGCCTCGGCGATTCGCTCGATGTCGTCCTTCGTCGCGGACCGGATCATCCTCAAGCTGAGCGGATTGAACGACCGTGACGGCGCCAACGCCGGGAATCCCGTCGACTTCTCGTTCGCGACCGGCCCCGCGTGCCCCAGCTGCGCGGAGGCCGCGGCGCCCTCGGCGTGGATCGCGTCGGTGAGCCGGCGCAACCCGGGCAGCGCCTCCGGCCGCATCCACAACTGGCCGTACTCGGTGCGCCCCTCCGGCGCGACTGCGCAGTACGCGACGGTGGACATGCCCACCCCGCCGGCGGCGGGGCGGCGATGGAACTCGATCAGCTCGTCGGTGACCAGAGCGTTCGGCGTCTTGCCCTCGAAGGTCGCGGACTTGATGATGCGGTTACGCAGGGTGATCGGCCCGAGCGTGGCCGGGGCGAGGACGTCAGGACCAGTTGTCACGGAGGGCGGCCTTTCCTAGATCTGTGCGGGAACGGGGCCTGCGGGGCACCGGCATCGACGACGTCGCGCGATGCCCCACAGGGTTCATCAGGGGAGCGTTCAGAGAATGTCGGTCAGGGTCACGATGCGCTTGCTGAGCGTGACACCGGCGGATGCGAGGACATCGAGCACGAACGGTTCAGGATCGATGCACGCTTCCGGAGAAAAGACGCCGCGCGCGACGATCCGGCCTTCGAGCATCTCTCTCACCGCGGCGGCGGCGGCCCGCGGCGTCGGATCGTCTGCCACCCCGTCCGCGTAGATCACCTGCGCTTCGAAGATGACCTGGGCAGGCTCGCCACCGAGTTCGCCTTCCGCGACAATCTGCATCACCGTGCCCGGCTTGCCACCGGGCTCGACGGCAAGTGCCCGCTCTCCCTCCGCGGTGGCCATGTACCGCGCAAGGAACTCCCGAGGCGACATCGGCAGCCCGTCGAGCCTGACGGGGTTGGTCAGGCCGAGCGTCTCGAATGCCTTCCACATGTCGTTACCGGCTTCCTCGAACCAGGTGTACCTGACGGTGGCGTTGCGTAGCCCGGGCACGTAGCGGCCGAGCGTGATGCCCTCGGGGTGCCCCATGTATCCGGCGTGGCAGACTCCGAAGGGCTCCTGCAGCGCAAAGGGTTTCGGGTCGGCCCAGGCCGGGACGGAGCGGACTTCGCCGTCGATGAACTGCCGGACGTCGCCCGACATCGAATGCAGCATGTGTTCGTTGATCGTCGCGCCCATGTTGACCATGTACGGGATCGCCATCATGACGTCGATGCTGTCGGCGGTGTCCAGCAGGTCTGCGGCCCATCGGCCGAGAAGGCTCGTGATGCCCGGCGCGAAGCCCATGCCGAACACGATCGTCACTCCGGCCGTCTTCGCGGCCTCGTCGAGGCCCGCGTCCCGAATGATCTGCTCGGCGACGTCGAACTCGTCGCAGACGTCGACGTAGTTGACGCCGCACTCGATCGCGGCGCGGATGATGGGCATGCCGTACTTGAAGAACGGTCCGACTGCGTTGAACACGACGTCGGCTCCGGTGATCACCGACTTGATGCTGGCGGAGTCGGAGGCATCGAACTGTTCGGCCTTTCCGCCCAGCTCATAGGCCAGGGCACCGGCCTTGTCGAGGTCGATGTCGGCGATGACGAGTTCGTCGTAGCAGCCGGAGCGGGCGAGGATTCTGGCAACGCCGCTGGCGATGGAACCGGCGCTGAGAATGACGAGTTTCATGGGTGGCAAACCTCGATCTGTGTGGGCGGACGAGCCGTATTCGGTAGATGGTTGCGGCCTGGCTGTGCGGGAGCCTCGGCAGGCGCGACAGCGTGCTGACCCCGCCGCATGGGCGCGGCTGAGTGGCAGGGGCGTTGGTCGGCGGCGAGCGTGCCGGCGGCCACGACGAGCGCGTTGTGGCGTCGATCACCTCACCGTGCGTACAATGTACACATGACTCCCGGTTGTGTCACTAGTCGACGAGGAGATAATTTCGACCCATGAAGCAGCCGCTAACCCGCGAGCGAATTGCCCAGGCCGGCATAGCCATTGCCGACGCCGAGGGCTTGGAGGCTGTGTCGATGCGTCGCGTCGCCACCACTCTCGGGGTGGCGACGATGTCGCCCTACCGCCACGTTGTCGACCGGGACGACCTCGTCGTCGCAATGGTGGACACCATCACCGGCCAGAGTCCCCTGCCGACCGATCCCGGGTTTTCCTGGCAGGAATTGATCAAGACGATGGCACTCGGCGACTGGCAGGCATTCGTGGAACACCCCTGGTTGATCGGAGTGTGGTGCACGCCGCGTCGCCGCGTGGACCTGGCCTCCCTCGACCAGCTCGAGATCCTTCTCGACCGTCTGGACCAGGCCGGGATGAACCGCTCCGCGGGCTTCGCGGTCCTCTTCGGCGTGGCCGGTCTCACCCTCGGGATGGCCGCCGTTACCGTCGACAACCCCGGCGCCGAGCTCAAGTCGGGCGTCGACCTGCGCGAATGGCGCCGCCAGGCCGCCGCCGAGCTCGACCTGAGGTCCTCCCCCGCACACGGAGGCGCTGTTCGATTCATGTACGAACTGCACGACTACGCCGGGTACGACGCGTTCATCGAGGCTCTCGACAGCTTCATCGCGGGTGTCGAAGCCCGCCATGCCCTCCTCTGACCGAGCCGAATCACTCGAACACACTCATCGCGGCGGATCAGCCTCGGGCCCAGCGCCATTCCGGCGCTCGACTGCGCCTGCGTAAGGGACCGCATGCACGGCGCGGAGGCATCGTCGCCCAAATCGCTTTATTCACAAAGCGATCCGACGATTCGCCCGATTAGTGCGAATCCTGCGACGATGTGGACGACCCCACCTCCACCACCACGCATCGCCAAGTCAAATAGTGTCCCACTCAACGGGAGGGTCGCTCCTTTCTCGCAACAGTGCGGCGATAGCGTTCCCGTCCAGTTCCCAGCGTCGAATCTGCTGGCCGAGAACACCTCTCAGTGCTCGGTACAGGTCGCCTACGACCACCATCCCATTCCAGGACTTCACCGATCGACGCGCCCCGAGCTAGGCACCTGCCGCATCCGCATCGTTTCCGGAAGGACTCCGATCCATGGACGCTTCTCAGTTCACCCTCGGCACCCCAGATCCCCCACACGAAGTCTCGAGCACACCAACCGGCAGGAACTGGACGCCGCGGGTAGTCGGCTCACTGACCTCCATGGCCCTGCTGCTCGAGCTGTTGTCGATCAGCTACATGATGATCGCCATCGCCTTGCCTCAGATCTCCGCGCACTACCAGACCACCCAGGGCGCGTGGCTGCAGACAGCCTTCCTGCTCCTCGGCGCTGTCGCCTCGCCGCTCATCGGCAAGCTCGCAGACACCCACGGAAAGCGCAAGCTGCTGATGGTGTGCATCGCACTCTCCGCAGTCGGTGCGTTGATTTCGGCGACGGGCCCCAGTTTCGGTGTCGTCGTCGCCGGCCGAGCGCTGACCGGCATGCTCGGCCCCTGCCTCTTCCTGGTCTACACCCTCATCCGTGATGTGTTCCCCAAGCGAACCGTCGCGATGGCTGTCAGTGTCGCCATCAGCGGCATGGGCCTGGTCGCGATCCCCGCCCCGTTTCTCACCGGCTGGCTGGTCGACAACTTCGGGTTCCGCAGTGTCTTCTGGTTCACCCTGATCTGTCTCTGCGTTCTCGCGCCCCTCATTCTCGCGACCACCGACGAGTCGCCCGTGCGGTTGCGGTCGAGGATCGATCTCGTCGGCGCGGCGCTGCTCGGGGCGGGAATCGCCGGAGTGCTGATCGGGGTGAGCTTCGCTCCGGAGTGGGGGTGGAGCGCACCGAGCACCCTGGCATACCTGGGCGGCGGAACCGCGTTGTTCGCCGCCTGGGCCGTTTCGGCTCGCATGATCCGCGAACCGCTGATCGACCTTCGGATCCTGTCCAATCGTGCCGTCGCCTTGACCACGCTCAGCGGAGGGCTCTGCTACGCGGTCAGCGCTGTGTTCACGATTCTGCTGCCCTTCATGTGCATGACCCCCGCGGTCCTCGGCCTCGGCTACGGGTTCGGAGTCAGTGCCGAGGAGTTCGCCGTCTTCCAGGCTCCTCTCGGCGGCGCGACCGTTGTCGGGGGATTTCTCGTCGGCTCCCTCGTCTCACGCGTGGGAGCGCGCCCCCTGATGGTGGTCGGCATGGTCACGATGGCTCTCGCCTGCACGTCGACCGCAATCTCCCACGAGTCCAAGCCACTCGTGATCATCTTCTCCGCACTGGTCGGTCTCGGCGGCGGAATCGGCTATGCGGCGACACCGAACCTGCTGCTCGCTACGGTTCCGCAGTCACTGCAGGGGACGACCGGTGCGGTGTCCTCGGTGTCCCAGAATGTCTTTCCGGCCGTTCTACCGGTGATCGCCTTCACGATCCTCAACTCCCACATTGCGACCGTCGTCGAGGGCGCGGCGTTCTACACCGACGAAGGACTGACGATCGGCTTCCTGATCGCCGCCGGAGCTGCACTGATCGCGGCCGTCGCCGCGTTCGCCCTGCCACGCAAGGTCGAGCAGGTCGCCGACCTCGGCACCGGCACCCAGTCGCCGTCGGAAGCGCCCGTGCTGTCCTCCAACGCGCCCTGACATCGGGAGTTGCGTCGCCGAACGAAGGGTCCGGCCGAGCGCAGCACCGACCGATACCTGTCGACCGCCCCGACGGAAGGAGCCACCAAGGGACAGTCCACGCCGACAATCGTCGAACCGATCCACACCACGACAAGCGAATCACAGTACGAACAAAGGAGTTTGACATGGGATCCTCAGCAACCGACCTCCAGCAGATCGGCACTGCGGCGGCACTGATCGGCGGGATCGGCGGCGTAGTCGCCGGTGTCGGCGCAGCGCTCGGCCTCGCAGCTCTCGCGGGCGGAGGGTCGGCCGCGTAGCCACGAGAACGAGGTGATGTCCTCTCAGCATGGCCCGGGACCCGTGACGCACTTCCGTTGGCCTGCTGAGGGGACTTCGCCGTGCACGCGTACGGCAGACATGTCCGACGAGACCAGTCGAACGTCCAGGGATTCTTGCCGCTCCTCGATCGGGAGCCCCCGTAAGGTGTGATTACCAACCGATCAATCTGCTCAGCCCCGCACACAGCCCGATACGAACCGGCATTGGTGAACACCCGCGGAAGGAACCGGCATGGCACGCATAGTCGTCATCGGTGGTCACGGCAAGGTGGCCCTGCATCTCGCACGGATCCTCTCCGCGAGGGCGGACGAGGTCACCTCCCTGATCCGCAATCCCGAACACACCTCCGACGTCGAGATCGCCGGCGCAGCCGCGGTGGTCGCGGACGTGGAGAATCTCGATGCCCCGGCGCTCGCCGAGATCCTGCGCGGCCACGACGCCGTGGTGTGGTCCGCGGGAGCGGGCGGCGGTGACCCGGCGCGCACCTACGCCGTCGACCGGGACGCCGCGATCCGCTCGATGGACGCCGCCGCCCTGGCGGGTGTGGACCGCTACGTGATGGTGTCCTATCTCGGTGCGCGGCCCGATCACGGTGTGCCGTCCGACAACTCGTTCTTCGCCTACGCGGAGGCGAAGGCAGCCGCGGACGCGCACCTGCGCGCGACGGACCTCGACTGGACCATCCTCGGCCCCAGCACGCTCACCGTGGAACCGGCCACCGGCAAGATCGAGACCGGGCCCGACATCCCACCCCGCACCGTCTCCCGAGAGGACGTCGCGGCGGTCGTCGCGGAGACGTTGACCAGGCCGTACACCGCAGGCAAGTTCATCGGCTTCAACAACGGCGACATCCCGATCGGCGAGGCCCTCGACTCCGCTCTCTGACAGGCCGAATGCAATCGAACACCGCTTGCCATCGAACGCGTGTTCGAATACGTTGGAGGCATGAGACTCGCCGAGATGCTCACCGACCCACAGCTGGTCGATGCATGGCGACTCGACGAATCAACACTCGCACAAGCGGTTCCGCAGCTGTCGACGGCGATCCTCCAACTCGAGGCACTACGCGTCCGACTTGTCCGCGAGGCCGACCAGCGGTGCATCCCCGAGCACCTCGGCGCCGCCGACAGCGCGAGCTGGCTCGCCGGCGCCACCCGCATGACCGGCGCCCGGGCGGGAACGATCGTCCGTTTGGGCCGCGAACTCCCCCTCCACCCGAAGATGACCGCCGCGCTCGACGCTGGCCAGATCGAACTGGGACACGTCCAGGTCATCGTCAACTTCCTCGACCGACTCGCCACACTCACTGCCGAGGACGCGGCCGAGGGCGCGGAAACCGACTGGGACAACCCCGATCCCGAAAGCGGCCGTCCAGACGACTGCCAGGCCTACCTTCTGATCGCCGCGCAACTCGAAGACAGCAAGTCACTGCGCAAACGCGCCCGCGCGTTGGAACTGCTCCTGCAACTCGACGGCACCGTCCCACCCGACGGGGAGAATCCCGAACTCAACGAGTTCTACGCCTCCATCTCCACCGGGGGCCGCGTGCACGTGAAAGGCACCTTCGACGCCGAGGCCGGCGAGGCCCTCGAGACCGCACTCTCCGGCCTGTCCAAGCCTCGCCCCAGCACCGACGACGACGGGAACCCGATCCGTGATCCGCGATCGGCAGCAAAGCGCCGAGCCGATGCGCTGGAGCAGATCGTGCGTGGACACCTCGACCGCGGGCAAGGCCCACTCGAAGGCGGGCAACGCCCGCACGTCAGCATCACCATCGATTACGACGCCCTGGTCACTGCGGTACGCGCCAAAGCGGAGGCTCCCGCGACGGGCCCCTGGACGCACGGCGGCTGGTTGTTCAACACCGATACCGCATCCCGGCCGGCGGGCAACGGAGACGACGACACCCGACACTGCCGACACCGCAAACCAGCGCGGATGCCGTGGCTGGGGCCGATCTCGAGCATCATCGGAGCCCGCGTTTCCTGCGATGCCGAGATCACGGCCATCCTGACGAGCCGGCACGGCAATCCACTCGACGTCGGCACCACCACCCGCACCATCTCCCCGCAACTCCGAAAAGCACTGGTAGCGAGAGACTGCGGGTGCGCTTTTCCCGGATGCGGCCGCCCCGCCGCATGGACGGAGGCGCACCACATTCGGCACTGGGCCGACGGCGGACCAACCGCCCTCTCCAATCTCGTACTGCTGTGCCGCAAGCACCACACCCAGATTCACGAGAATCACTGGGCAGTGCAGATCGGCGACGACGGCCACCCCACGTTCACACCACCGGCATGGGTTGACCCGCGGCGAAGACCGAGGCCGGCCCACAACCGGCGACTCCTCCACCCAGCGAGCTGACCCGCAGACACAGCCCGGATGCCTCGAGACCTGCACAACCACCATGCGCGAGGCCGGTTGCTGCCGAGACGATCTCGGCTACAACCGGCCTTGCGTTGCGTCGGCGGTTCAGCCCAGTCGCGTACCGACCGGGACGTTGACGAAGCTCGGCGCGGTGGGGTCGAGCACGAGATGCTGCGGTTTGAGTTCGCTCTCGTTGAGCAGCGGGCGCAGCAGCATGCCCTTCGGCAGGTTGCTCGCGAAGACGTCCACGCGAAGCCGGTGGCCCGGCGCGAGCACCGCATCGGTGGCGGTCAGCCCGACGTCCAGCGCGGTCGGCTGCCCGGGCACGACGGGCTGCCTGCTGTCGAGCGTCAGCGTGTAGAACGGGTCGGTGTAGTCCCCGTTCGCCGACTTCTCACTCTTCGCGTCGTCGATCGCGCGCAGCGAGGAGGTGAGTTGGCCGCTGGTCAGCACCGTCGAAGTCCCGTTCGGCGCAACGTCGTTGAGCGTGGCGGTCCAGTAGCCGTCGGTCGCGTCGAGGACGGTGTTCAGGTGGAGGTTTACCGGACCGGAGATCTCCGTCCGCTCGGACACGGGTGCGCTGGTGAAGGTGAGCGCGTTCTGCTCGCTGAACCGTGCGTCCTTGCCGCAGGCGTCGAGCACCGCAGTGACGCCGATCGTCTCCTGCGCCGAGTCCCGCGAGCACAGCGTCGCCAGGCCCGGTGCCACGGTGAGCGTGGACCGGTCGGCGGACGGCGCAGGCACCAGGCTGCCGTCGTGGACACTGCCGTTCGCGGTTCCACTGGACCGCCCGTCGAGGTACATGCGCTGGTAGGTCATGCCCGAGCGCGGGAACTGGTCGGCGGTGGTCCAGCCGGCGCCCTGTTGGTACAGCGTAGCCGGGCCGTAGGTCTCGATCCCGTTGTCGATTCCCTTGAGCCAGTGGTCGAACCACGCACGCTGCAGCACGTCGAGCCGCGGCGGGTTGCCCGGCTCACCGAAGCCGGTGCCGAAGTTCAGGTGGTAGGTGTCGCCCATGATCAGCTGCTTCTCGCCGGGCGGCAGGGGGATCGCGTTGTAGATCTTGGGCTCGCTGTTGGCGAAGATGTCGTGCCAGCCGCCGTAGACCATGGTCGGGGTGGTGATGTTCTCCGGATGCGAAATCAGGTCCTCACGCAGCGAACTGTCACTCTCGAGCAGGGTTTTCAGATCGGGGGTGACGGCGTCGACCGACGGCACGGTGAGCGCGTTCAGCAGCAGCGACACGAAGGTGAGCGGGTCGGACTGCCTGTCCGCCAACCACTTCCAGTCGAAGGTCCCGTTGAGGATCGACTGGACGTTCGGCAGCCACTTGGCACCGTTGACCGCCGCCAGCCACACGGGCATGAAGCCGATGCCGATGCCGCCGCCGGGCGCGACGACGTCACGCAGGATGTCACCGCCCGGTTCGACCGGGACGATGGCCTTCAGCGCGGCAGGGCGCTTGCTCGCCGCCTGCACCTGGTTGATCGCCGAGTAGGAGACTCCGCTCATGCCGACCTTGCCGTCCGACCACTGCTGCTTGGCCGCCCAGTCGATGGCCTCCACGGTGTCCTGCTGCTCGCGGCCCTGCAGGACCTGCCAGTTTCCCTGCGAGAATCCGGTGCCGCGAACGTCGACCACCACCTGCGTGTAGCCGCTCTGCACGAGCTTCGGATCGACGCTGAACGAGCGAAGACCGCCGCCCGAGGTCACCTTGATCAGGTCACCGAGGCCGCTGATCGGGGTTCCCGACAGGTTCAAGCTCCGCGCGAACGCCATGATCGGGTCGCCGAGCTGCGGGACCGCCAGTGCCGCTTCGGCGACTGCGGAGACCAACTTGGTGTACGGGGTCAGGTTCAGGACGACGGGCGTCTTCGTGTCCACGCCCCGCCCCGACGCGTCGGCGGGCCGGTACACGTTGGCCTCGAGCACGACGCCGTCGCTCATGGTGATCGGCACGTCCCAGTCGACGTGCACGCCGGGGTACTGCTGCGGGCCGTCCTCGGTCGCGGTCCACTGCGCGCCGAGGCTGCCGCCGTCCGGAGTGCCGGCCGCCGCGGCCGCGGGCGCGAACGGAACCGTCAGCATCACCCCGACCGAGGCCACCAGCGCGGCCTTCGCCACCTTCGCGTTCACGTGCACGGCCAACGTCTCCCCCTGTCAACGTCACGACTGCCCGCTCACAAAAGTCGGGCCAAACACGTATTCGGGGCGCCAACCTGCGAGGACGAGCACTACCGGGGAAACCCTAGGTGAACATTCCCCGTTAACTTCCGACTGTAATGCAGGTCACATCGCGATCCCGGGTTGCCGCGCGCAACCCTCTGGCTACCGCGCCGCGGCGGGGTTTCGAACCCCTCCGACGGCATGCCGGTCGACCGGCGATCTGCGGGTCGGTCGCCCTTGCCCTGGTCTGCTCATCGGAGTGGGATTGAGGAGGAACCCGAGACCCCAGGAGGTCCGCGATGAACGGCGCAAAGCACTGGACCGTCACGATCGACATCGACGAGCGGGACCCCCAGACCCGCGCCGAGGCGACGCTCGAGCGGTCCGGTCCGGTCGGCACGATCACCGGCGAGGGGCTGGCGCGATGCAGTCCCACCGACGGGGCGATTCCCCAGATCGGTGACGAGGTGGCCGCGGCGCGGGCCCTGTCCGATCTCGCCCACAAGCTGCTCGAGGCGGCGTCCGAGGACATCCAGACGAGCACACATCGACCGGCGCACCTCTGGGCCTGAGCGGGCGACCACTACCCCTCGTCGAGACGTTCCTGGAGCAGGACCGTCACGGTGTCCCCTGCGCCCTTGCCGATCGCCTTGCGGAGGTCGGCCGGAGTTCGTCGTCGGGCGTTCACGGCGGTGCGGACGATGTTCAATTCTGTTGTGCCGCCCGCACCTCGGCCAGCCGCCGATGCAGAAACCGCTCCGCGGCGTCGTTCAGCGGCGACTCGAGCGCGGCGAGGTACGCGAGTTCGGCCTCCTCGTGCCTGCCGGCCCGGCGCAGCAGGTCGGCCCGGACCGGACGCACCAGCCGGTCCAGCCGAGGGTCGTCGTCGATCTCGTCGAGGGCGGCGAGGCCGCTCCCGTAGCCGTCCCGAAAGCCAACCGCGACAGCCCTGTTGACCGCGGCCACCGGAGACCCGGTGAGATCGAACAGGCGCTCGTAGGCCGTGACGATCACCCACCAGTCGGTGGCCTCCCAGCTCGCTGCCCGCGCGTGCGCGGCCGCGATGATCGCCTGGGGCAGGTAGCTGCCGGTGGACCGCCGGGCCGCGAGCAGGCACCGGGTGCCGTCCTCGATCCGCTGCCGGTCCCATCGGGTGCGGTCCTGTTCCTCGAGCGGACGGGCCGCCCCGTCCTCGTCGAGACGTTCGGCCCTGCGGCTGTCCTGCAACAGCATCAGCGCCTGCAGCGCCCACGCGTCCGGCTCGTCCGGCATCAGCTCGGTGAGCAGGCTGCCGAGCCGGATCGCCTCCTCGCACAGCTCGGCTCGAACGGACGGACCGGCCGACGTCTGGGTCGCTCCGCCGGCTCCGCTCCGGGATGGGGTCGCTCCGCCGGCTCCGCTCCGCGCCCGGGTCGCCGAGTAGCCCTCGGTGAACACCAGGTAGATGCACGCGAGCACCTGCGGAACCCGTTCCGGCAGGAGGTGTTCGGGCGGCAGCCGGAACGGGATCGCGGCATCGCGGATCTTGGTCTTGGCGCGCGTCAGCCTGCGCGTGACGGTCGACTCGGTCTGCAGGAAGGCGCGGGCGATCTCGGCGGCGGTGAGCCCGCACACCAGGCGCAGGGTCAACGCCACCTGCGCCTCCCGAGAGAGGGCCGGATGGCAGCAGGTGAACATGAGCCGGAGCTGGTCGTCGCGCACCGGCCACACCTCCTCCCCGTCGTCGCTCGGTGGCGTCTGCCGGTACGAGTCGAATTCCTTGGTGCCGCGCAGTGACTCGCGGCGGATCCGGTCCAGTGCCCGGTTGCGGGCAGCAGTGGTGATCCAGGCGCCGGGACTGGCCGGCACCCCGGATCGCGGCCAGGTCCGCATCGCGTCGACGAACGCCTCCTGCACGGCGTCCTCCGCCAGCTGAAGGTCGCCGACGATACGAGCCACCGTGGCGAGCGCCCGCCCCGACTCCTCCCGGAAGGCACGGTCGAGCGCCGGGTCCGGCGGGGTCGGAGCGTCGGCGCCCGTCACGTCAGTCCCGCGTCCGCATGAGCTGGCGAACCTCGACGCAGCCCTTGGGGCCGACCGGGATCCTCGCTGCGAGCTCGACCGCCGACGTCCGGTCGCCGGCCTCGAGCAGGTACAGCCCGTTGGCGAGCTCGGCGGATTCCGCGAACGGGCCGTCCGTGAGCAGCACCTCGCCGCCGCGCACCCGCACCGTGGTCGCCGACTCCGGCGGGTACAGGGCGCCCCCACCGCGCATCGCCGCGCCGGCCGCCTGAGCGAACTCGCCGTGCCGGGCCTTGCCCTGTTCCCATTCCTCGCTGCCCGGGGTCACCGCGTCACCGCGCGGCTCGAGCAGCATCGCCAGCCACCAGTCCCGGTCGACCTCGCCGGCCGCGTAGAAGTCGACCATCGGCCACAGTTCGACGGCGCCGTCGTTCGCGGCCGGGATCCGGCGCGCCAGCTCGATCGCCTCGTCCAGGTTCTCGGCGGAGAGCACGCAGAATCCGATCGCCACCTCGGCGGTCTCGGTGTACGGGCCGTCGGTGATCAGCGGCGCCCCGCCGCCGTGCCGGATCGTCGCGGCCGTGGTCGCGGGCCGCAGCGGTGCGTTCGCGACCGCCGCGTCGCCCGCGAACTCGAAGAAGCGGCCGTAGGCCGCCACGAGGGTGTCGAACTCCGCGGAACCCGGGTGCACGGGCGGCTTGTCCGCGTCGGCGTAGAACAGTCCGAGGTAGTACATGGTCATATCCTTCCTGGTCGAAAGGGTTCTTCGGAACCCCTCTACCAGTACGACGAAGCGGCCACCCCGGATCGGACACGGCGCCGCCACCGGTCCCCGGCGTACGATTCGTTCACCCAAGCGCCAACTTGTCATGAGATAACGACCCAACAACCAGCCGACTCAGACAGGACCCCCGGGTTTGCATCTCCAGTCACCATCGGACCAGTCACATCGGATCCCGACCGAGTACCTCCGGTCGCCGAACGCCCCCGCGCCGCGCACCCTCGTCGACGTCCTCGACGCGACCGCGCAGACCTTCCCCGACGCTCCGGCCGTCGACGACGGCGACACCGCCCTGAGCTACGCCGAACTGCTCGACGCCGTACACAGCGGGGCCGAGCGGCTCGGCGAGGCGGGCGTCGCCGCGGGCGACCGGGTAGGCATCCGGATGCCGTCCGGCTCGAACTCCCTCTACGTGGCGATCCTGTCGGTGCTCGCCGCGGGCGCGGCCTACGTGCCGGTGGACGCCGACGACCCCGACGAACGCGCGGAGCTGGTCTTCGGCGAGGCGGCGGTCACCGCGATCATCACCGACGACGGCATCGGACCCGGCACAGCCGACCGCGACGAGCCCGGCGCCGTGCGGCCGCCGACGGTCGACGACGACGCCTGGATCATCTTCACCTCGGGCTCCACCGGCACCCCCAAGGGCGTCGCCGTCAGCCATCGCAGTGCCGCCGCCTTCGTCGACGCCGAGGCCCGAATGTTCCTGCAACAGGAACCGATCGGACCCGGCGACCGGGTGCTCGCGGGACTGTCGGTCGCGTTCGACGCCTCCTGCGAGGAGATGTGGCTGGCCTGGCGGCACGGCGCCTGCCTGGTGCCCGCGCCCCGCGCCCTGGTGCGCAGCGGCATGGACCTCGGCCCGTGGCTGGTCTCCCGGGACGTGACGGTCGTCTCGACGGTGCCCACCCTCGCCTCGCTGTGGCCCGCCGAGGCCCTCGAGGCGGTGCGGCTCCTGATCTTCGGCGGCGAGGCCTGCCCGCCGGAGCTGGCCGAACGACTGGCCGTGCCGGGTCGAGAGGTGTGGAACACCTACGGACCCACCGAGGCGACCGTCGTCGCGTGCGGCGCCCTCATGGACGGCCGCGGCCCGGTGAGCATCGGGCTGCCGCTGGACGGCTGGGACCTCGCCGTGGTCGACGGCGACGGGATCCCGGTGCCGGTCGGCGAGGTCGGCGAACTCGTGATCGGCGGGGTGGGCCTGGCCCGCTACCTGGATCCGGCGAAGGACGCGGAGAAGTACGCACCGATGCCCTCCCTCGGCTGGGAGCGCGCGTACCGCAGCGGCGACCTGGTGCGCCTCGAGACCGCCGGGCTGCTGTTCCAGGGCCGCGCCGACGACCAGGTCAAGCTCGGCGGCAGGCGGATCGAACTCGGCGAGGTGGACAACGCGCTGCAGAACCTGCCCGGCGTCGCCGGCGCCGCGTCGGCGGTCCGCAAGACCGCGGCCGGGAACTCGATCCTGGTCGGCTACCTGGCCAGCACGGACCCCGACTTCGACCTCGGCGCCGCCCGGGAGCAGCTGGCCGAACGGCTGCCCGCGGCACTGGTCCCCCGGCTGGCGCTGCTCGCCGAACTGCCGACCCGCACCTCCGGCAAGGTGGACCGGGCCGCGCTGCCCTGGCCGCTGCCGGGGACCGGGTCGGAGGACGCCGCGACCGCCGCCGGGCTCGACGGCACCGCCGCCTGGGTGGCCGGGCTGTGGGCGTCGATCCTCGGCGCCCAGATCACCGGCCCCGCCGACGACTTCTTCGCCGCGGGCGGCGGCTCGCTGGCCGCGGCCCAGCTGGTGACGGCCCTGCGGGAACGCTTCCCCGAGGTGACCGTCGCGCAGCTCTACGACCATCCCCGGCTCGGCTCGCTCGCCGACTTCCTCGACGAGCTCACCCCGGCCGAGACGGCCGAGCCCCGCGACGTCGCACCCACCCCGCGGTCCACGCAGTTGGCGCAGGTCGCCGCGACCATCCCGCTGACCACCCTGACCGGACTGCAGTGGGTGACCTGGCTGGCGTTGGTGAACAACGTGCTCGGCTGGTTCGTCGAGGTGCCGTGGGCCCCGACGCTGTCCTGGTGGTGGGTGCTGGCCGCCCTGGTCCTGTTCATCACCCCGCTCGGCCGGATGTCGATCGCCGTCGCCGGTTCCCGGCTGCTGCTGCGCGGACTCGAGCCGGGCACCTACCCGCGCGGGGGGTCCGAGCACGTCCGACTGTGGATCGCACACCGGCTCACCGAGGCCAGCGGCGCTGCGAACCTGTCCGGCGCGCCCTGGATGATCTACTACGCCCGTGCGCTCGGCGCGAAGGTCGGGCGGGGCGTGGACCTGCACACCCTGCCGCCAGTGACCGGCATGCTCGAACTTGGCGACGGCTGCTCGGTGGAACCCGAGGTCGACCTGTCGGGGCACTGGATCGACGGCGACGTGGTGCACATCGGCGAGATCAGGATCGGCGACGGCGCCGCGGTCGGGGCCCGCTCCACCCTGCTGCCCGGCACCCGCATCGGCAGGAACGCGGAGGTCGCCCCCGGGTCGGCGGTGATCGGCCGGGTCAAGGCGGGACAGAGCTGGGCGGGCTCCCCCGCCGTCAAGGTCGGCAAGGCGATGCACCCGTGGCCCGCGGAGCGGCCGCGCCGGGCGACCCAGTGGGTGCCCGTCTACGGCGCGACGTCGGTGGCGATCGCGGGGCTGCCGATCCTCGCGCTGGCCGTCGGCATCGCGGTGATCGGCTGGGGTGTGCACGACACCCCCGACCTCTGGTCTGCCGTGCTGCGCGCCCTGGCCTGGCTCCCGGTCGCCACCCTGCTGACCCTGTTCGTGTTCGCTGCGCTGACCGTGGTCGCGGTGCGCGCGCTCGGCGTCGGCCTCAGTGAGGGTTACCACCCGGTGCGCAGCCGGGTCGGGTGGCAGGTGTGGGCCACCGAACGGCTGCTCGACTCCGCCCGCACCTTCCTGTTCCCCCTGTACGCCAGCCTGCTCACGCCCGGCTGGCTGCGCCTGCTCGGTGCGAAGGTCGGCAAGAACGTCGAGGCGTCCACGGTGCTGCTGCTGCCGAAGTTCACCACCGTCGCCGACGGCGCCTTCCTCGCCGACGACACCATGATCGCCTCCTACGAACTCGGCGGCGGCTGGCTGCACATCCAGGAGGCGAAGGTCGGCAAGCGCGCCTTCCTCGGCAACTCCGGCATGGCCGGCCCGGGCCGGCGGGTACCGAAGAACGGTCTGGTCGCGGTGCTCTCGGCCGCGCCGAGCAAGGCGAAGTCCGGCTCCTCGTGGCTGGGCAGCCCGCCGGTGCGGCTGCGCCGGTCCGCCAGCGACACCGACGCGACGCGCACCTTCGAGCCGCCGCTGCGGCTCAAGGTCGCGCGGGCGGTGGTCGAGACCTGCCGGCTGATCCCGGTCATGGTCACCTTCGGGATCGGCCTGGGCGTGCTGTTCGCGCTGCAGGCGATGGCGGGTGCGGTCGGATTCTGGCTCGCGGCGCTGCTGAGCGGTGTCGTGCTGCTGGTCGCGGGCGCGGTGGCCGGGGCGGTGTCGGTGGCGGCAAAGTGGTTGGTGGTCGGGCGAATCGACAAGACCTCGCACCCGCTCTGGAGTTCGTTCGTGTGGCGCAACGAGGTGTCCGACGCGTTCGTCGAGACCGTCGCGGCACCGTGGTTCGCGCGGGCCGCGACCGGTACCGCGGTACTGAACGTCTACCTACGCGGCATGGGCGCGCAGATCGGCCGCGGTGTGTGGTGCGAGTCGTACTGGCTGCCGGAGGCCGACCTGGTGAGCCTCGGCGACGGCGCGACCGTCGAACGCGGCTGTGTTGTGCAGACGCACCTGTTCCATGATCGGATCATGGCTATGGACACCGTCACCCTCGGCAAGGGAGCCACCCTGGGACCGCACTGCGTCGCACTGCCCGCCTCCGGGATCGGCGACGGCGCGACCGTCGGACCCGCGTCGCTGGTGATGCGCGGCGACGTGGTGCCGGCGAACACCCGCTGGCAGGGGAACCCCATCGGGCCCTGGAACTGACGGGGGCGGCGCGCATGGTCAAGCCGGGAAAGTTCTACGAGGAGCCGATCGACCCGTACCTGCCGTCGGCGGGCAACCGGGGCTACCGGGTGTCGCGCTACGAGCTGGACCTGACCTACAAGGTCGCCAGCAACCGGCTCGCGGGCAAGGCCTCGATCACGGCGGCCTCCACCGAGATTCGGCCGCGGTTCGCCTTCGACCTGTCGCAGTCGCTGGCGGTCTCGAAGGTGACCGTCAACGGCTCCCGGTCCGTCAAGTACACCCACCAGAACGGGAAGCTGACCGTCACGCCGGCGCACAAGATCCCGGCGGGCGGCGCGGTGTCGGTGACGGTGCAGTACGCCGGCACCCCGAAGCCGATCCGGGGGCCGTGGGGCGAGGTCGGATGGGAGGAACTGACCGAGGGCGCAATCGTCGCGAGCCAACCGAACGGTGCGGCGTCCTGGTTCCCGTGCGACGACCACCCCAGCGCCAAGGCCAGTTACCAGATCTCCATCACGACCGACTCGCCGTACTACGCCCTGGCGAACGGCGTGCTGGTGCGCAAGCAGACCCGCGCGAGCCAGACCACCTGGGTGTACGAGCAGAGCGAACCGATGGCCAGCTACCTCGCGACCATTCAGATCGGGCCGTACGAGCGTCGGCGGATGGCACCGGAACGACATCTGGTCTCGGCCCAGGCGCCGCTGGGGGTTCCGATGCACGCCGTTCTGCCGCAACGACTTCGGACACCCTTCGAGCACGACTTCGGCAGGCAGCCGGAGATGATGGAGACCTTCGTCCGGCTGTTCGGCCCCTACCCGTTCGCCGACTACACCGTGGTGGTCACCGACGACGAGCTCGAGATCCCCATCGAGGCCCAGGGCATGTCGGTGTTCGGCGCCAACCACTGCGACGGCAGGCGGGGTTCGGAACGGCTCGTCGCGCACGAGCTCGCGCACCAGTGGTTCGGCAACAGCCTGACGCTCGGCGCCTGGCGTGACATCTGGCTGCACGAGGGCTTCGCCTGCTACGCCGAATGGTTGTGGTCGGAGAACTCGGGGGGACCGTCCGCGCAGGAGATCGCCGCGCAGGCGCACCGGAACCTGTCGGGCCTGCCGTACGACCTGTTGCTCGGCGATCCCGGCCCGCGGCTGATGTTCGACGACCGGGTGTACAAGCGCGGCGCGCTCACCCTGCACGCGCTGCGCGAGGTTCTCGGCGACGACGCGTTCTTCGACCTGCTCCGGCAGTGGACGGCGAAGTACCGGCACGCGACGGTTACCACTGAGGAATTCACCGACCTGGCAGCGCATTTCACCGATCGCCCGCTGCGTCCGCTGTGGGACGCCTGGCTCTGGAACAAGACCCTGCCCTGATGCGGCTGCGCCGCAGTGGTGCGGATACGGAGTCCTCAGACTC
>NZ_JBHZAH010000068.1:0-27237 GCF_042754225.1 Rhodococcus sp. NPDC059234 | reverse complement strand
GCACCGAGTGCGGTGCCCGGCGGTCTCGAACAGCCCGGTCGGCACAGGGGCGCGACCGCTCTCCATGTGCAGGTTCGAAACCCGACAAAAGGTACTGCAGCAGTTCAGGTTCCGACACTTGGCCTGGGCCGGTGTTCCGGTAAAGCCCTCGCACAGTGGGTGACCGGCTTAGAATCGGCGACGGTGTCGTCGCCCACATGTGCTCGCAGCGCGGCCGAGTGATCGGCCATCGCGAGGGGTCGTCGTCACGCATCCATGTCATCGATCGACGCAGGAAATTGACGTCCGAGCCCAGCCTCCAGGCGTTCCCGTTCCTTGGGGGCACGAAGGAGAGATGACCATGAGCAACCCCACCAAGTCGGTCGTGCTCGTCCACGGCGGATTCGTCGACGGATCCGGATGGAAGGGTGTCTACGACATCCTGACCGCCGACGGGTACTCCGTCAGCATCGTGCAGAACCCCACGATCACGCTGAACGGAGACGACATCGCGACTTGCCGGATCCTCGACCGCCAGTCCGAACCCGCCGTCCTCGTCGGCCACTCGTACGGCGGCGCGGTGATCAGCCAGGCAGGCACCCACGACAACGTCTCCGCACTCGTCTACGTGACGGCCTTCGCCCCGGACGCGGGCGAGTCCGTCGACACCCTGATCGGCACCTTCCCGACGGATGGGCCCCAGCCGCCCATCCTTCCGCCGGAGGGCGGGTTCCTTGCCCTCGACCGTGAGAAGTTCCACGAGTCGTTCGCCGGGGACCTCTTCCCGCGGGACGCCGCGTTCATGGCGGACTCCCAGGTCCCCTGGGGTCTCGAGGCGCTCGGCGGTGTCGTGTCGCAGCCGGCCTGGCGCAGCAAGCCGAGCTGGTACCTCGTCGCCTCCGACGACCGGATGATCCCCCCGTCGGCGCAACGGACGATGGCAACACGTATGGGCGCGAACATCATCGAAACGGCGGGGAGCCACGCGGTCTACGTCTCCCGTCCTCAGGCGGTCGCCGATGTCATCAAGCGCGCCGCCAACGAATCCTGACCACTGCAGAGCAAGGGTGCGCACGCTACCGCATGGTCCTGACGACGTGAAGGTCAATCAGGCGCCCATGTCAGGGAATTTCGGCGGGTACTGGGCCGCGAAGTCGGCAGATGTGGAAACGGCGGAGTAGCTCACCGCCATGTCGACTGCGTCGGCACCGAGCGGCGTGTGCGTGGGGAGCTCTTCCTGATGGATCAGGCGCAGAGGATGCTTGTCGCGCGGTCGGGATCGCCTGCCGGTTCGGCGGGGCGCACGAGCGCGGTGGAGTTCGGCCTCAGCAGGTCGGCGTATCACGGACCCTCGGGTGGTCGCGAGTCGAGCATCGGGTATCTCGCGGCCGTGGTGCTACCGGCGCGCAACCGCCACTCCCCACGGAATTGAGTACAGGGCAACGAGAATCAGACTGAGTGCCAGCGGAGCAGGGCGCACGGCGCCGAGCGCGAGAGCGGCTACCGCGGCTGCGCCGCAGGCAACCGCGAGTGGACGGTAGTGGCCCGGCCGAACCGACCAGTCCTTCAGAGTGGACGCCAGCACCATCGTGGTGCACAGCGTGACAGCGGTGCCCGCACAGAGCATCCACGACGCAGCAGCGGGCGTCCGCGCGTCGTGCGCGTGATCGACCAACCGGGCAATCGCCGCACCCATCACGGTGATGGCCATCGTCAACGGCAGGTGGGCCATGATCCATGAAAGCGTGGCTGCACGACCCGGTCTCGGCGGCCGGCCTCCCGCGAAATCGAAATAGCTCCACCACGCCCCGAATCCGACCACGACGGCGACGAGCCCGACGGCCAGAGTGAGGGCGTCGATCGGACCTCCATCGAGCCCAGCGACCACGCCGGCCACCGTCTCGCCCAGGACGATGATGATGAACAACCCGAATCGTTCGATGAGCGCGTCGGTGATGGTGAGCGTCGCGGCCCGCACAGGGGTGGCCGTCAGGACCATCAGCGCGAAACCGACCAGGTACGCAACCGCGAGCATTGCCCAGACCAGCATCCTGACATCGGTGGGTAACGCCGCACTCGCCAGCATGACCGCCGAACACAGTGCGGTTCCTGCGACGAAAATCCGACTGGCACGACGGTATTCGGAAGAATCTCGGCGTGACGCCAGCGTCCACAGGCCGGCCAGCAACGCGAACAGCACTCCCGCGGTGACGGCGAACGCACCACCGCGGTCACCACCGGCTCGCGAGATGCACGCGCCGAAGGGAACCAGCACCAGGATCTGCAGCAGGAAGGTGCTGCGGCCGCGGGCGTCCTCGCGGCCGTGCAGCTCGTGGTGCAGGCTGCCGTTGAGCCAGGCGATCCAGACGATGGTGAACACCGTCGCGAACTCGCCCAGCCCCCGCCAGTTCGGACGCTCGGCCAGAAGGAGCGCGGTCTGCGCCACCAAGGTGACGACGACGAGGTCGTAAAAGAGCTCGAGTGGGCCGACCACACGTTCTCGAGGCTGCTCACCGTGGGTGCGGGGTGGCCTCCACAGGCGCCCACGTAGCCGCGCCCACTGCTTCTCGTAGGGGGCCATCAGGTTACGGGTTGCCGGTGCGGGTTTCGGTCCAGTCGACCATCAGCCGGCGCTCGGCGAACAACCAATTGCCCTCGTGCCTGACGAACTCGTCGAGGTAACGGATGGAGGCGATCATCAGTGTGCGGCGCCCGCTGTCGTCGATGGACACGTGGTGGGCCAGGCAGTAGCTTTCGCCGGTCGCGCGGTTGCCGTCGATCGTGACCGTGCTCTGACCGTTGAAGTGCGTCGTCGCGTGGTAGGCGTCACGAATGGCGAGACGGTCGGCGGCGGCCTGTGGCGAGATCGTCGAGTCCGAGTTCATCGATGGCCCCTTCGTTTCTGCCCCCGAACACCCCTGACCATTGTCGGAGAAACACTCGTTGGATGTGGACACAATGGCGTAGCACCGATGGAGACGGCTCCTGATGCATCGCCGATACCGGGAACCTCAGACCGGCCTTCCGACACGTCACGGTGTCGCTCGCGGATCCGAAAACTTCGGTCGCGGGGCAGGTCTCACACGGTATCCTGGCCGCCGATCCTCTCGACCGCTGCGACGGGCTCGGGTGCGCGCAGGTCGGATGCCGCGTCGTCGCCGACCGTGCTCCAGCCTTCGCTCGCCTCCCGCTTCGCCTTGCGCTTGTCGTGCACGCGCGCGATCTGGACCGCGCCCTCGCACAGAACGGTGAGCACCGACGCCAACGCGAGCATCGAGAACGGGTCCTGGCCTGGCGTCGCGGCTGCGGCGAAGACGAACAGCCCGAAGATCAGGCCGCGCCGCCATTCCCTCAGCCGTGTGTAGGTGAGGGCGCCGACGAAGTTGAGCGCGACGATCAGCAGTGGTATCTCGAAGCTGACCCCGAAGATGACCAGCAGGTTGATCATGAAGCCGAAGTACTGGGTGCCGCTGAGCGCGGTGACCTGGACGTTGTCGCCGATGGTCAGGAGGAAGCGCAGCGCCTTCGCGAGCACCAGGTAGGCCAGCGTCGAACCGGCGATGAAGAGCACGGAGCCTGTCGAGACGAATCCGATCGCGTATCGGCGTTCCTTCGGGTGAAGGCCCGGCGTGATGAACGCCCAGATCTGGTACATCCACATCGGGCAGGCGAGCACAATGCCGGCCGTGAGACCGACCTTGAACCGGAGCATGAACTGCTCGAACGGTCCGGTCGCGAGTAGCCGGCAGGTGCCGTCGACGGTGAGGGCCGCGCGCGCGTCGGGTGGCAGCGCACAGTAGGGGCCGCGCAGGATCTCGCCGAGGCTGTCGACGTCGAGAATCGGGTGCGAGTACCAGACGACACCGACGATCGTGGCGATCAGGACCGCAGTGAGCGAGATCAGCACCCTGGTGCGCAGCTCCTGCAGGTGCTCGACCAGCGGCATGGTGCCGCCCGGATCGGCGGCGGTTCTCCGACGGAGCAGCTCGAACGGGTTTCGCACGATCGCCTTCTGGTGATTGGTCGGAAGCCGCCCGTTCGGGTGATCCCACCCGGACTGCGGCGGGGGGAACGAAGCGACGAGCGATTCAGGGCTCGGGGTCTGTGGGTTCGGGCGTCGGCGCGGGCTGCGCAGCGGAGGGGCGCGGATCACCTGGGGTGGAGACGGGAGCAGTCGCCGGGGAGGCGGTTTGCTCGCGCTGCATCTCCTTCATTTCGCTGGTGAGGATGCGAAGCGACTGTCCCAGGCCGCGCGCTGCGGAAGGTAGCCGCTTCGAACCGAACAGCAGCATGAGGACCACGATCACGATCGCCCAGTGCCACGGGCTCATTGTGCCCATGTCGTACCTCCCGAATTTTGGGTCGTCGGTCGAGGGTCAGCGAGACCCTCACAGATAGATAGGGGCGCGGGTTACACGTCCTCGTCTCGGTCGTCCGGCGCATCGCTGGCAGGCGCAGTGGGGCCGGCGATGCTCCCCTCGGACTCGTGAGGGGTCATGACGATTCGTGGCGCGATGTCCGGGTGCCGAGTGGGCTGCGGAAGCACCCGGCCGAGCTCGTCCAGGGCGGGCCGCAGCTCGTCCCGCAGCTGCTCGGTGGCGCCGCTGGCGTAGTCGCGCGCACGGCGCAGGAATTGCAGCGACTGGTGCAGTGCGCCGGGTAGTCGTTCCGGGCCCAGCACGACGAGGGCTGCGACGAACAGGACAACGATCTTGTCCCAGCCGATATTGCTGAACATGGGGTCACGCTCCCGCTCTGCTCCGGTTCGGCGGCGGCGGCTGCGGTGCGGACGGCAATCGATCGACGCCACCCGACCGGCTCGTCCGGCTTGCACGCCGCGACCGCACATGGATCAGGACCGAGACGGCGCACAAGAGGACGGTGGCGAATTCAGCGGCGACGCTGACCGCCGCCCTCGGCGCGGGTTGCCAGCCGATCTCGGTGAACCCGAAGATGCCCACGGTGCGCGACAACACGAACGCCGCCAACGCGGCGACACCGAGACCGCCCGCAGCGATGCGCAGCGTGAGCGGGCCTCCCAGCAACAGCAACACCGCAAGCGCGAAGGAGGCGGCGGCCTGCAGCAGGAACGACGGCCCGATCAGATGGATGTAGCGGTAGCCGCCCCGGTACAGGTCGAAATGGATGTAGCCACTGATCGCGACCGACACACAGATCCCGATGCGCAGCAACAGATCCGGGAGGGTGCGCCACATCGACCCGCTGTACCGGCCGTCGGTCGCCGCGTCTGCAACGACGGTGGACGACTCCTTCTCGAGCGTGGATGTCCGGGTGAACTTCATGTCAGGGCCTGATCCTTGATCGCGAGGGTCTGCCGACCCTTCACGTAGCCGACTTCCCGGATGCCGAGGGCGCCGTGCAGTTTCCCGGCGGGCAGGGTGACCGGTTTCGGTATGGCGGCCGGGCCGCCCTCGCCGGGCCTCGGCAGCGGGTAGGCGGTGGTGGTGCCGCTGTAGAAGGTGATGTTGCCGTCGGTCTTGGTGAACAGTTGATGGACGTGGCCGTTGAGGCAGGTCACCGACGAGAAGCGCCGCAGATAGCTCAGTGCCTGGGTGGCGTCGTCGGTACCCCACCCCCACTGCGGGTACATCGCGAACAATGGGATGTGGCTGAACACGACGATCGGGGTGTCGGCGGACAACCCGGCGACATCGTTCTTGACGAAGTCGAGTTGGTCCTGCCCAAGGTGGCCCAGCTGCTTCAAGTTCAACGTGTTCACCAGGGCGATCACGTGCACGCCGGCGGTGTCGAAGCTGTACCAGCCGTCGCCGCGGGTGCCCTTGCCGAACGCGTCCCGGTACCGCTGGCCGCCGTCGTCAGTGGAATCGTGTTCGCCGGGCACAGTGAAGATGTGTGGCGTGTCGAGCCCGGTCATCATCTGCTTGACCTGGTCGAACTGCTCCGGGGTCGCGAGGTGGGTGAGGTCACCGGTGTGGATGACGAAGTCGGGGGTGTAGCCGAGCGAGTTGACCTGTCCGATCGCCTCGGTGAAGGTGTCGGTGACGTTGCTGTTCGCGGTGCCCTGGAAGCCGATGTGGCTGTCGCTGATCTGGGCGAACCGCAGGGTCGGACGGGTCGTCGGGGTGGCCGGGCTGGTCGCGGCCCCGGCGACATGGGAGAGGACCTCGCCACCGACGACGGTCAACCCGACCGCGGCACCGAACCAGGCGGTGTGTCGCATGAGCTGGCGCCGCGTCATGGTGTGCGGGTCGCGCGGATCGGTGTGTTCGGGCGGGGAGGTGCTCATGGCGTCACCACGACGGTCGCGTGCATGAACGGATGGATCGAGCAGACGTAGTCGAAGCTGCCCGCCTTGGTGAAGGTGAAGGCGAAGGTGGCTCCGGCGCCCATCCCGGGTGAATGGAAGCTGCCGTCGCTGCTGGCGACGGTGTGCGGTTCCTCGTCCTTGTTGGTCCAGGTGACCGTCGTCCCGACGGGCACGGTGACCGAGGATGGCACGAACGCGAAGTTGTCGATGTTCACCGCGTTCGCGGTCGTGGGCGCCGCTGCGGGACTCTGCACGGCAGCCGGCATGCCGGACATGCCCGGCATCCCGGGCATCCCAGGCATCGCGGTGCCGGGCGCGGTTCCGCCGGGCATCCCCGGTGTCTCGGTGCCGGAAGCGAAGTCGAACGTCGGTGGTGAGTTGTCGGTCTGCGATGCCGTGTCGGATCCGGCGCAGGCGCTCAGGATCAACGCCGCCGCGGCGCCACAAGCCGTGGTCGCCAACGCATGTCGTCGTTCCAAGGACAGTCTCATGAGTCTGGTT
This sequence comes from Rhodococcus sp. NPDC059234, assembly GCF_042754225.1. NCBI lineage: Bacteria > Bacillati > Actinomycetota > Actinomycetes > Mycobacteriales > Nocardiaceae > Rhodococcus > Rhodococcus sp. NPDC059234. The sequence continues at coordinate 20,468 of NZ_JBHZAH010000068.1, read as the reverse complement.
CTCCGATCCCCGTCGTCTCCCGCCGGGTGCGGGACGTTCACCGATAGATAGGGACCGGGGTTACACGGGTCGCGTGGTTGCGGCGCCATGACGACGCGGTTCGTACTGCGATCGGAGTTGTCCGCGAAGTATCGACCTCGCCCGTGCGTACGCGGCGTCGGCGTGGGCAGCGGAGTCGGCCGAGTCGGGGCCGCCGTCGGCGGCTAGCTGCTCGAGCAGCCGGCCTTTCGCCTGATGCCATGCAGCGGCGGCTTCGACGTCGGTGTCGGGGCCGGGGCGCCGCATCGCCAGTCGAGACATCTCGATCAGCGCGTTCATCGTTCGCCCGCCGTTTCCATCGGTCCGTGATCATCCGCTGACGCGGATCGTTCACCAATGGATAGGGGAGCGGGTTACACCGTGTGGGTCAGGCAGGCTCGGTGGGCGCGAATACCTCGATCGTGCCGCCAGTCTCGCGGATCTGCAGACTCGGCAGCGGCGCGGGAGCGACGGGCAGCTGGTGGGCGAGCACCTGCCCGTTGGTCGAGAACGAGGTCACGTGGCACGGGCACCGCAGCGTGGCGGCGGGCGCGTCCAACCAGAGCCGGCAGCCTTGATGAGTGCAGACCCCGGACACCGCCGCTGGCTGACCGTCGACGCGGCGCACGAACCCGTTGATCGTGCCGAGATCGAACGCGACCGTGGCGCCGTCTGGGACGTCGGCACTGGCGGCGACAGCCCGCCACGCCCCGTTGGTCGGCGCCAGGGTCGACTCGGTCGCCGGTGGACCCTGTTCCTTCTCCGCTGCGATTCCGCCGAAGATCGTGTGATCGACGACGGCGCCGACAACGGCCGCCGCCGCGACCGAGCCCCCGATCAGCACCTGCCTGCGCGATGTCGAACCCCCACCGGTATCGGAGTCCTCGGTCGCGAGTTCGTCGACGTCGGCGGCGATGCGCTGCTGCAGATCGGCGAGGAAGGACTCGCTAGGTGCATCGGCGCCCGGCCTGGCCGCGCGCAGCGTGATCGCAGCGCGCATCTGCTCGGCGTCGGACTCGTCCGGGTGGAACGATCGTGGCCGCCGCCCGGCCAGCAGGTCTTCGACGTATCGACGAACCTCTCTGCCGCTCACTGTGCACCTCCTTCGCTGAGCCGCGCCGCCATCTGCAGTGCCCGGTGCTGCAATACTTTCGCATTCGTGACGCTGACCCCCAGATCGGTCGCTGCATCGCGCACAGACAGCCCCTGCAGGAACCTCAGCTCCAGGATGCGCCGGTATCGGGCCGGAAGCCGGTCCAGCAACACGTGCGCGCGCGTCTCGGCCTTCGTGTTCACGGCCGGTTCACTGGTCGGTTCGGCGGCAAAATCGTCGTCGATGGTGGTGATCTCACGGCCCATCCGGGTACGCCAGTACCCGGCCAGCGCTGTCCGCGCGGTCGCACGTAGATACCCGCGCACCTCTGGAATGCTCGCCGACATCCGCAATGGCCGCAGTGCCGCCATGAACACCTCTGCGGTCAGATCCTCCGCGTCCGCGCGGTTACCGACACGAGCGAACATCAGGCCGTACACCCAGGCCACGTTGTCTCGGTACACCGACTCCCAGTCGGGATAGCCGTCACCGGACACCAGCCGCAGCTCCCGCCCCCGGTCCCGCCCCCGCTCCTGGGTGTGCCGGGGCCCGGATTCCGACCGTCCCGCCATGACGCGTTGCCTTCCGAGTCCGCCACCGACGCATCGTCACGCCTACCAGTAGATAGCACCCGCGGTTACAGCACCGTCGATTCGGCCGAACCACCCCGACCACGATGGGCGGCCCTCACTGCCGCTCTGGCCAAACTCCGGACGATCAAGCACGTCGCCGGCATTCCGCGTGAACCGACCTGAACCCGCACACAGATCACTCGCCTCCTCGGCGATGACACGCTCACCTCGATCGAGACGCAGACTGTCGACGGCGAACGGACAACGCTATCGGCAACCCGCGTGTTCGCCTGCATCGGCGGCGAAGCGAACATCGAGTGGGCACAAGAGATCCCCGACCTCATCCGCGATGCCAACGGACTCTTCCTCGCAGGAAGCGACTTGACCGACGACATGCTGCACCGGGTGTGGACCCGTGACCGCCGGTCCTTCGACCTGGAAGCCAGCACACCCGGCTTCTGCGCCATCGGCGACGTCCGGCACGGCCCCATAAAACGTGTCGCCTCCGCGGTCGGCGAAGGTGCCCTCGCCGTCAGCTACGTGCACCGTTCCTCGCCGGCGAGTGACGTGAACTGGAGCCCACGCCGTCGCCAGCAATGAGCGACCTCGGCGTCAGTTCGTCGGTAGCGTCCTGGCCTGATCCACGAGATTGTCCGCGACGATGTCGAACACCTCAATGCTGCGCTCGGCCCGGGCGAGCACAACCGCACCCTCCGCCGAGGCGACGGCGATCGTCGCGAACTTGGCCGCAGCATCGACGGTGACTCCGGAACCGCTGAGTAGTTCGGTGAGTTTGGCGCGCGACGCCCTGAAGACCGCGCGCGCCCGATCGATGAGCTCATCTACGTCGGCGGACACTGTGATAGCAAGAACCGGGCACCCAGCCTTCATGTCCGATCGGATCAAAGTGTGTCGCCAGAATTGCAGGAATCCGCCGACAATCATCTCGGGCTTGGCGCCGACGAAGGTGTCCATCCACTCGACGTAGCGACGACCGGTGAGATCGACTGCGGCGGCAATCATCTCGTCCTTCCCGCCTGGGAAGTGATGGTAGATCGACCCGCGCGGAGCCCCGGTGGCTTCGATGACGTCTGTCAACAACGTCCCCTGGAACCCCTTCGTGGCCAGTAGCTCAATCGCGCCTTCGACCATCTTTTCACGCGTGTTGTGAGCCACCGTCGACCCCTCTTCAGGCCCAGTTCTTCGACGCTTGTGAACACAATCATGACGGCGGAATTCTTCCAGGGAATTCCTCCGGATCGTCATCGACAGGCGCGTGATTGGTTCCGGATTGCCGGACCACGCCTCGCCGGAATGCGTCCTGACATGGCCAGCACGATCACGTTGAGCCGTCGTCCTCTTTCGCGATGCTCTCGCAAGTGGTGTTCTGGATGTGCCGTCACCGACCTCGGCCATTTGTGCCGGAGCGAAGATTCCAAGTGTCAAGGAAGGCGCCATGACCACGATCCATCTCCATAAGACGACCACCGCGACGCCCGACCAGTTCCTGGCCGGTCTCACCGACTTCGGACCGGGTCGCGAGGAGCTCTTCGGCAACAGTTCTGACAGCTATCTCGAGGTGCATCACGAAGGACCCCACGACGCCGATGTCACGGAAGGCTCGAGCGGTATCTGGGAACGCCTGCACTACGACTGGACCGATCCCCATCACGTGGTCATGACGACCACCGACTCCAACTTGTGGGGTGGCGCCTCGGGCCACACCTACACCCTCACCCAGTTGCCCTCGGGTGGAACCGACGTGGACGCCGTCGTGGTCCGCGACGGCAAGAACCTCAGGGGACGGCTGCTCGCGATAGTGCTCGGACTTTTCGGCACCCGCGTCTTGGGAAAGACGTTCACGAAGTCCGTCGAGGCCATCGAGGCTCGCAACGGCGGCGCGACTGGAAAGAACATGCAGACGCCGGAAGAGTGAACTGGTGACGGAGGTTGACAGCTTCCGGCGGCAAGTAGCGAAACGGCTCTGGCGCACCATGCGCGACGACCTCGAACGGTGACTGACGATCCCTCTGACGGCTTGAGCACGGAGTGGGCGACAGTGGGGTTCGGCGAAGACCTCGCCAGCGACGTTCGCGACTATCAGCCGATCCAGATGCGCTGCGCCGGATGCTGATGGCGAGGACAGGCGGTCGCTGCAGCACGATCTGCGCCGGCGCCGAGCCCCTGTGTGGCGCGACCAGCGCCGTTGACGTACCCGATCAGGCCTGGAGGAACACGAATCGATCAGGCAGCTTCGATCCGGAATACCGCAATTCGGTCCGCCGCGGCCGCGACAGAATCGGGGTCAGAATTTTCGACCAGCCCGGAATCAACGAGCAATTTGCCGACCCGCGCCGGACTATGTGCAACGCCCATCTGGTTCCGGGCTGTCGGCCGCAGACATCGACGGCAGCTAGCCAGCTCATCAATTCTTGCGGCGGCAATCTATTGAACACCAACCTCGATCGGGACTGCCCCACCTCAGTTGACTCGTGGGTTGAGTGGTTCAGTCGTGATCCACCGACCTCCACCATCGCTGCCTATCTCGCCACTCAGCGGCAGCAAATCGAATACCTACGCTCACTGAGCAGGAAACGGTGCGGGTCGATGCTTCCCAGGAGTCAGCCCCATCGACCCGCACCGACTCGACTGCCCGGCGTTCGAACGAGATTCCTACTTGACGAACACAGAGGAACCGCCGGGCTACCCGCCCAGAGGCTAGGTCGATCATCGGGTGCAACTCCGGTGGGCACCTTCGAAGATCTCCGACATGTGGGGCCAAGAGCTGTTGACATAGCCACCCCGACCTCCATCTGGTGTATCTCACGTCTGACTGTCTTCTTTCGTCTACCCGTCAGACATGAGAAAGGACATGCAGATGAACACCCGACACATCGTGGTTGACAGCGACCTCGGCTCGATCACCGTCGTCGCCCGGGGTGACGCGATCGGCGGTCTGTACTTCCGCCATCACATTCGACGTCCCTCGTCGGAGACTTTCGGTCCGGAGGTGTCCACCGCCGACGATCGACTTCTCGATGAGGCGAGTCGTCAGTTGCGTGACTACCTGGCCGGCCGGCGATGCGAGTTCGATCTGCCGCTGATCGCCGACGGTGACACGTTTCAGAATTCCGTGTGGCGCATCGTGCAGACGATCCCCTTCGGTTCGACGATCACGTACGGGCGCATCGCCGAACGACTCGGGGATCGCCTTCTTGCGCAGAGGGTCGGGCAGGCCGTCGGGGCGAACCCTCTGTGCATCTTCGTGCCGTGCCATCGGGTCGTCGGGTCCAGCGGTTCCCTGACCGGCTACGCCGGGGGGCTCGAGCGCAAGCGGGCACTGCTCGAACTCGAGGAGCCGGCACCCGTGAGTGCCGGACGCCTGTTCTGATCGCAAATCTCACACATTCGGTGACGATTGCGTCTTCTGTGGGATGGACATGAAACTGCCGTTTGAGAATGTGGTCGCGCAGCACGGCGCAACCGTGCTGCGCGTCTGCCGCGTGGTCCTTGGCCCGCATGACGCGGACGATGCCTGGTCGGAGACGTTCCTCTCCGCAATGAAGGCGTATCCGGATCTGCCGGAGATCGCGAACGTCGAAGCCTGGTTGGTGACGATCGCGCACCGGAAGTCCATCGACGTGCTGCGGGCGGCGAAACGCAATCCACTGCCCGTCGACGAGGTGCCGGAGGCACCGACCCGCGCCAGTCCGCCGAGCACGGAGGACGAGGACCTGTGGGTTGCCGTTCGCCGGTTGCCGAACAAACAACGCCAAGCCATCGCGTACCGCTACGTGGCCGGCCTGACCTACGCCGACATCGCGCAAGTCCTCGGCGGCACCGTCGACGCGGCACGACGCGCCGCCGCAGACGGACTCAAGAACCTACGCAAGAGCTATCCGGGCGCCACCGTGAAAGGAGAATCATGAACGACACCCGCAACGACAGCCACATCATCGACAACTTGCAGGCGCCCGTCGACGCCGAACTGCTGGACCGGCTGCACCAGCGACTGGAGCAGCAGGCCGAGCACGCCGACCTCCTGGATGTCGCCTACACCACCGTCGACTCCCCGGTAGGACAACTCCTCCTCGCGGCCACCCCACGCGGCCTGATCCGCGTGGCGTACGCCAACGAGGACCACGAGAAGGTGCTCGCGACGCTCACACACAAGGTGAGCCCCCGCATCCTGCGGGCCCCGCGGCGGCTCGACACCGTCGCACGCGAACTCGACGAGTACTTCAGCAAGCGCCGACAGTCCTTCGACCTCGATCTCGACTTGTCCCTGTCACACGGGTTCCGGCAGCTGGTGCAACAGCACCTGCCGGAGATCGGCTACGGACAGACCCGTAGCTACCGCGAAGTGGCCGAGCTGGTCGGGAACCCGAAGGCCGTGCGGGCCGTCGGCACGGCCTGCGCGACCAACCCGCTGCCGGTCGTCGTGCCGTGCCACCGGGTGCTGCGCACAGACGGAACGCTGGGCGGCTACATCGGGGGCCTCGCAGCCAAGACGACCCTGCTGGAATTGGAGGCGGCATGAATCCCACGACGACGCCCGCCGATCCCTGGCGGACTCGAGTGGAATCCGGCGACTGGGACGCGATCACACGAGAGGTCGACCAGTACGGCGGCGCCCTGTTGCCGCAGCTCCTCAACCCGGACGAGACCAACGAGATCCGCGGCCTCTACGACCGGGACGAGTTGTTCCGCAGCACCGTCACCATGGGCCGCCACCGGTTCGGCGAGGGGGAGTACCGCTACTTCCGGTCGCCCTACCCCGAGGCGGTCGAACGGTTGAAGCAGGCGCTGTACCCGCGGCTGCTGCCGATCGCCCGCGACTGGTGGAGCAAGCTCGGCCGGCCCGCGCCGTGGCCGGACACCCTCGACGAGTGGCTGCAGATGTGCCATGACGCGGGCCAACGCAAGTCCACGGCCATCCTGCTGCGCTACCGGGAGAAGGACTGGAACGCGCTGCACCGCGACCTGTACGGCGACCTCGTGTTCCCGCTGCAGGTGGTCGTCAACCTGAACGAGCCCGGTGTCGATCACACCGGCGGCGAGTTCCTCCTGCTCGAACAACGACCGCGCGCCCAGTCGCGCGGCACCGCGACACTGCTGCCCCACGGGCACGGCTACCTGTTCACCACCCGCGACCGACCGGTGAAGTCCACGCGCGGCTGGTCGGCAGCGCCGGTACGTCACGGCGTCTCCGCGATCCGCTCGGGTGAGCGCCACACGCTTGCCCTCGTCTTCCACGACGCGGCGTGACCGACCCGGCGAAGACCTACACCCTGACCGGCGCCGACGGCCGCCCCCACCAGTCCCGCGCGAAGGGACTGTGGGGCGGCCACGGCGGCACGAAGATATACGGCCGCATGGACTGCCCGACCGCGCTCCGCGCGATCGCCCGCGGCGGCTACACCCACGACCGCGTGTTCTTCGCCGACGAGGCCACCGCGGTCGCCGCCGGCTACCGACCGTGCTGTGCCTGCTGCCACGACAAGTACGTGGCGTGGAAGATCGCCCGGCAGAACGGACAACGATGGACACCCTGACCAGCCCACTCCTCGACCCGGCGCACCGCCACGAGACCGCCCCGGACCCGGCCGCGACCGACGCTGAGCTCACCGCGCTGATCGACCTCGCCGTGGCCCGCCGAGTAGGCACCGTCGCCATCGGGTCGGGTCGCACCCCCTCCGCTGTCGCCGCGGCCGCCGCCCTCACACGCCGCTGGACAGCCACCGGTGGCAACGTCTCAGCGACGGTGACCTGGCCCGAAACCGCGGCCTCCTGGCTGCGGCAGGCACGGCGGTTCTGCCACCCCGAGCCCGACCTCTGGATCATGACCGGCCCGCCGACGGGATGGGCGCAGATGACCCGCCGGCTGCTGTGGTCCACGAACTGGGACCCCGCACGAACCCTCGCTACCGTGGAGATCGGCACACCGGGCAGCCTCGAACTCGTCGGCCGCGGCCACCTCGAAGGGCTCACCGGCGCCACCGCCGACGGCGCCACCTGGACCGTCTCGGGGCGACAGTTGTGGCGTCGGACTCTTCCCGTGGGGGAACGATGACCCTGTTCACCCCCGGCCTCGGCGGTCGCGCCGCCCGTGAACTCGCCCCCGGCGCGGTCCACGTCCCCGACTGGCTCACCACCGAGCAGCAGGCACGGATCGTCGATCAGTTCCACCACTGGACGGCGGGTCCCGTACCGATACGAGCCGCGAGGGTCCGTGGACACGAGATGAGCGTGCGCACAGTGTGTCTGGGCTGGCACTGGCAGCCCTACCGGTACACACGCAACGCGACCGATGTCAACGGAGCCCGCGTCCTACCGTTCCCCGGCTGGATGATCCGCCTCGGCCGGCGCGCCCTGGCGGCGACCGGCCACGACCGGCACACCGTGAACGCCTACACACCCGATGCGGCGCTGGTGGACTTCTACGACCAGGCTGCTCGCCTCGGCATGCACCAGGACAAGGACGAACGGTCCCTGGCCCCGGTGGTGTCGCTCGCCGTCGGCGACAGTTGCACCTTCCGATTCGGCAACACCGACAGCCGCAACAGGCCCTACACCGACCTGCTGCTCGCCTCCGGTGACTTGTTCGTCTTCGGCGGCCCCTCACGCCTGGCGTACCACGGCGTCACCGCGATTCACGCGGACACCGCACCCGCCGACGTCGGGCTCGCCGGCGGCCGCATCAACATCACGATGCGCACGACAGGACTGACCGACCGGCCCGCGCAGGGGCCATCATGACCGATCCCGCCGTCGTCATCGGCGCCGACGGACTCGCCCGACCCGCCTGGGCCGCCGTCGACCCACTGCTGCGCGGGTACTACGACACCGAGTGGGGCATGCCCGTCACCGACGAGCACGGCGTCTTCGAACGCATCAGTCTGGAGGCGTTCCAGGCCGGCCTGTCCTGGGCGACGATCCTGCGCAAACGCCCCGCATTCCGCGCGGCCTTCGACAACTTCCATCCCGACGAAGTCGCCGCCTACACCGACACCGACGTCGAACGCCTCCTCGCCGACGCGGGCATCGTCCGCAACCGGCAGAAGGTCGAAGCCACCATCACCAACGCCCGTGCCACCCTCCGGCTGCGCGACGAGACGGACCTGGCCGATCTGGTGTGGTCGTTCAAACCCGAAACCACTCCACGACCAAGGGCATTCGCCGAGATCCCCACAAATTCCGCGGAGTCGGCGGCCCTGGCCAAGGAACTGAGACGCAGAGGGTTCGTCTTCGTCGGACCGACCACCATGTACGCCCTGATGGAAGCCATCGGCATCGTCGACACTCACCTGCTGGACTCGCATCGCCGCGGCAGTTCCGCCGTCTGGCCCGAATGACCACAATGAGGCCCGACGCCCCACATCCGCTCGATCCCGAGGCGGCGGTCGCCCTGTTCACAGCACACGCCATACCCGGCGCCGAGCACACCGACCGCGCCACCGCAACGCACACCCGACTTATCAGCACAGCGGATGGTCCCGTCCGCGTAGACATCACACCGGACGACGCCGGCGACGCGTGAAACGGTGAAGCGGACAACGCTGGGGGAGAGGGGATCTCGAGCGGGTCCGTGAGCCGGTCGAACACCTTGTCGTCGGCGATGGCGTCGGGGTTGTTCACGCTGTGGGGGTCCGGCGGGGTGGTGAGCGTGTCGGTCGCTCGTTGCAGGACCCAGTTCTCGGTTTGCGTCCAGTCGAAGTTCTGGAGGTGCTGGATCCAGCAGTTGACGGCAGAAGGTGCGGCGCCGGGCGGTGGGGTGCCGGTGAGAAAGCCGGCGGCCACGGTCCTCCACAGCAGCCCGTGGGATCCCTCGACTTGCAGCAGGTTCAGCACGTCGTCGAGGATCGCGACTTCGCTGAGCTCGTGAAGCCCGAGTTCGCACAGTTCGGACGGGACGTATGAGCCCGCGGGACTCCGCGATGCGTGCCCCGAGTCATGGCCGCTATGCCTCGAGCAGAATACGGGTCGAGGTAGCCTCCACGTCCTGCAGTGGACGGGGGAGGCCTTCGCCGGGCGCGGAGACCTGGAGCGCCGCCCTGTAGCGGAGCCACAGTGCCAGCATCGTCACGCTCACAGACAGATTGAAGCCATAGAGGGCCCACGCGGGCCCAAGAGGAAGACTGAGGACGTAGACGGCGTAGAGAAGATTGCCCGCGTTGCTGAGGATCAGATTTCCCCCGCTATAGGAGGATAGATCTCGGGTGCGGATCGCCTTCAGGATCATCGGCATCGTCGATGCCGCGAAGACTGCTGTCGAAAGAGCCCCTGCGACAACGGGAACACTGCCAGCCATTGCTGATCCCTCCTGTGGTTTGTGGTTCGAGACCGCAGACCTGAGGACGCAGCCCTCGGCCGCCCGCGACATGTAGATGACGTCGGTGTACCGGATTTCGTGAGATTCCCTGCGGAACCAAGTTGAACTTCAGTCGACGACCCAGATAGTTCACCGCTGCATCGATTCGGCATCGATTCCCAGCTCCCCGATGCGAGTACTGCTGACGCCCTAGGTGGCGTCGGCCTCGGCCGCGCGCGTGACGAGGAGCGGAACACGAAGTCCCGAACCCGGCCGCCGGCCTCGGGGACAAACCCTCGAAAACTCGGCCTCGCTGACGTCCTGAGAGGACGATGGTGACTGTGGGGCCGTCCGGCCGCCACGGTTCGAAGACGGAGTACAAACCTAGTCCGGTGCGGATCCGGCTGATTCGTGCCGAGGAAGGGTGCGCATCATGTCGACGCCGACCACACCGAGCATCGTATTCGCCCACGGCTTGTGGGCCGATGGGTCCTGCTTCAGCAAGGTGATACCCGCATTGCAGGCAGACGGTCACGAGGTGGTGTCCACGCAGAACAGCCTCGACACCCTGGAAGGCGATGTCGCCGCGGTCAAGCGGGCGCTGGGCCGGGTCGCAAGCCCGGCCGTTCTCGTCGGGCATTCGTACGGTGGCACCGTCATCACGGCGGCGGGAACCGACGACCGCGTCGCGGGGCTCGTCTACATCGCCGCGCTCGCCCCGGACGAGGATGAGACGTCGCAGAGCCTGCAGGCCAAGTTCCCCTCGACGGATGTGTTCGCGCACATCGAGGTCGCCGAGGGTCGCATCTGGTTGCGATCGGACGGCATCGAGTGCTTCGCGGGCGACCTCTCCGAACAGGAACAGCAGCTCGTCTTTGCAACTCAGGGCGTGCCTGCTGCGGACCTCTTCGACCAGCAGGTCGCCGGCACCGCATGGAAGTCGAAGCCGAGCTGGTACATCGTCGGCAGAAACGACCGCACCGTGCATCCCGAGCTCGAACGCTTCTGCGCGAAACGCATGAACGCCAGCACCTACGAGGCGGACAGCAGCCACGTTCCGATGCTGTCCCAGCCCGACCTGGTGATCGACGTGATCCGCGCCGCAGCGAAATCCTGTATGGGGACATAGCCAGCCTGGAGCAGCGGGACAGCAACCTCCGGCGCCCTGCGTCATCAGAGAGTGTTCACCACCGTCAACGCCACATGCGTCCGCACCCGACCCCGGGCACGAAGCCGGGTCGAGGACCAGAACGCCTATGGAGAATGCCGCCGTGAACATGCCGAGTGATCGATTCCGTCTAGCCGACAAGGTGGTGTGGCGGGTCGGCTACGGCGCAATGCAGCTGGCCGGAGCCGGAGCATTCGGCCCGCCCCGAGACTACGATGAAGCACTCGCAGTGCTCCGCGCGGCCGTCGATGCCGGCGTCGATCACATCGACAGCGCGCACTACTACGGTCCCGCTGTGGTCAACGACCTTATCCGGGAAGCGCTTTCCCCCTATCCCGACGACCTGGCGTTGGTCAGCAAGGTCGGTGGCCGACGCGACGAAACTGGCGCATTCCTGCCCTACAACGACCCTGACCAACTCCGCGCGGGCATCGAAGACAACCTCGCGACGCTCGGTGTCGAGCGTCTGACCGCAGTCAACCTACGACTCCTGGACGACGCCCCAGTGGACGAGAGGTTTGTCGACCAACTCGGCGCTCTCGCGGCCGCGCGGGACGAAGGCTTGATCGCCGGTATCGGGATCAGCAACGTCACCCACCGACATCTCCTGCGGGCCCTTGAAGTCACCGACATCGTCTGTGTACAGAACGCCTACAACCTCGCGGATCGGTCCTCGGAGTCGGTGCTCGACGAGTGCAGTACCCGAGGCATCGCGTTCGTCCCGTTTGGTCCGCTCGGCTGGCCGAGGGACCAACACGATGCGATTCGCACCAATCCGGTCGTCACCGACGTCGCAGCCGGACACGGCGCCACACCCGCCCAGGTTGCTCTCGCCTGGCTACTGGCCATCGCCGAGAACGTGCTGCTGATCCCCGGGACCAGCAGTCGCGGCCACCTCGCCGAAAACCTCGCCGCCGGATCACTGTCGCTGCACGACGACGAGGTCACCCGCCTCACCAGTGCATTCCGCGAACCGTGAGACGCCGAACGAGCCCGCGACCACCATCACGAAAGTGGGGAGCAATGGCCGACATCGACATTGAGACACCCTCCGGAAGCATCGACGCGGTACTGGAGATTCCGTCCGGAGAAGGGCCCTGGCCTGGTGTCGTCGTTATCCACGACGCGTTCGGCCTGCGCGAACCTCACCGTGAGATCGTGCGTCAGATCGCCGACCACGGATACCTGGCGGTCGCGCCCAATCTCTTCGCCCGCGGCGGGATGATTCGCTGCATGCGAGCGGTGATGAACGACCTCATGACCTACGAGGGCCAAGCGTTCGAGGACGTCGCGGCGGCACGGGAGCTGTTGTCGAGGCGGTCCGACTGCACCGGAGCGATCGGCATCGCTGGAATCTGCCTGGGTGGCGGGTTCGCGCTCGTCGCCTCCACGAAAGGCTTCGGCGCATCGGCGCCTTTCTATCCTCCGCCCATGCAGAGAAAGTACGCCGAGATCGGCGACGGCACCTGTCCTATCGTCGCCAGCTTCGGCCAGCGCGATCCGTTCAATCGGGGCAGCGGGAAAAAACTCGACGAAGTCCTGGCGCACAAGGGAATTCCGCACGATGTCAAGACATACCCGAATGCCGGGCACAGCTTCGCCGACCGTGCTCCCTTGCAGGCGGTGTCTCGCATCGCCGGGTTCGGCGAAAACAAGGAGGCCACCGCCGACGCATGGCGGAGGGTGTTCACGTTCTTCGGCCACCACCTGCAGCAACCGATCGACGGGCCGACCTGAGTTCGACGGGATCCGTGACATGGAGCGCCGAATCTTGGGCCTGAACTTCGCGGACATGGGTTTGGCCACCTGGAGGGCGCTTCTCCAGGCGATAGTATTTCTGATGGTCGCCTTCAGAGACTTCGCACACACGAACGCCGCCGCATGGAGCGAGGGCCGGAAATGATCGATCACATCTACATCTCGGTCACCAACGTCGACACGGCATTGGCGTTCTACCTCGAAGCCCTCAGGCCTCTGGGTTGGAGGGGGTTCGGGACCTACCGCGCTTCGTCCGGGCCGGCCAACGTCCCCGACCTCTTCGGCATCGGTGACCCCGTCTACGTCTCCGGTACCGGCGTCGGCTCGAGTATCTGGCTGCGGCAGCGCAATGCCGGTGAGACGGGCCTTTACGTGGGCATCGTGTGTGACAGCAACGATGCCGTCGACGCGGCCTACGCCGCCTCCATCAGGGCCGGTGGGATCGACGACGGACCGCCGGCCGACCGAACCCACTTCGCACCCGGCTATTACGCCGCCAACGTCGCCGACGTCGACGGTAACCGGCTGGAGTTCGTCCACAAGGCCTGGAACCTCCCGCGCTAGACAACGGGCAGGCAGGGTGGAGCAACCGACTCCTGTACCTACATCGCCATTCTCGGGTTGATCAGCGGGATACGGCCGCGCGGGCGGGGGAGAGGTTCTGGATGAAGAACCCGGCGAGCTTCTCGACGCAAGCTGTCGCCGACGGTCGTTCGCTGGTAGAGGCGGATGTGCTCGCCAACGTCGAGCGCATCGTGGCGGCCGCCGACCTGCCCGTCAGCACCGATGTGGAGAACGCGTACGCCGACGATCCCGACGGTGTCCACGCGACGATCACCGAATTCCTCGCCACCGGCATCGTCGGTATCAACCTGGAGGACTCCGGCGCGGCCGAGGGGCCGCTCCACAACACCGCGACTAGTGCAACGCAGGCCAGTATCGGTTGCTTGACAGGAAGCAAAGGGACACCACGAAGTTCGGGTGTCGCGGTCGCTGATCCGATACGGGTCGTCATATGGTTCAATCATCTAACTGAATGGGGGTCACGCCCGCAGCGACCGAGGAAGCGAGGATCCGAGTGATGGCCGAGGCTTACATCGTCGACGCAGTTCGCACGGCAGTCGGGAGGAAGAACGGCGGGTTGTCCACCGTTCACCCGATCGACTTGGGTGCGACCGTGATCCGATCCCTGACAGACCGAATTCCCGTCGACCCGGCGGCAATCGACGACGTCATGCTGGGCTGCGTCGACACCATCGGCGGCCAAGCCGGCAACATCGCCCGCACGGCGGCACTGGCGGCGGGCCTGCCCGAGGAGGTTCCGGGCGTGACTGTCGATCGTCAATGCGGGTCCAGCCAGCAGGCGCTGCACTTCGCGGCCCAGGCGGTGATGAGCGGGACCGCAGACCTGGTCGTGGCGGGCGGGGTGCAGAGCATGAGCCGGATCCCGATCTCCGCGGCGATGACGGCCGGTCGGCAGTACGGATTCGACGACCCGTACGCGGGTTCCGACGACTGGCGCCGCCGCTACGGCACGGAGGAGATCTCCCAGTTCCGCGCGGCCGAACTGATCGCCGAGAAGTGGGCCGTCACCCGCCACCAGATGGAGGAGTGGGCGCTGCGCAGCCACCAGCGCGCACGAGATGCGATCGCCGCCGGACGATTCGACGGCGAGATCGTTCCGGTCGGCTCGTTCGAGGTGGACGAGTGCCCCCGGGACACGAGCCTGGCGAAGATGGCCGCACTCCCACCACTTCGAGAGGGCGGCCGCGTGACCGCGGCCCTCGCGAGCCAGATCTCCGACGGCGCCAGCGCAGTACTCGTCGCGTCCGAGGCGGCGATCAAGACCCACGACCTTGTGCCGCGCGCGAGAATTCACCACCTGAGCGCGCGCGGCGCTGACCCGATCTTCATGCTCACCGCCCCGATTCCGGCGACCGAGTTCGCGCTCAGGAGGACGGGCATGCGCATCGAGGACTTCGACATGTTCGAGACCAACGAGGCATTCGCCTCGGTCGTGCTGGCGTGGCTCGTGGAGACCGGAGCAGACCCGGACCGCGTCAACGTCAACGGCGGCGGAATCGCGCTCGGGCACCCGCTCGGAGCCACCGGAACCAAGCTGTTCACGACGCTCCTGAACGAACTCGAGCGCCGGGGCGGACGATACGGCCTTCAAACGATGTGCGAGGGCGGGGGCACCGCCAACGTTCTCATCGTCGAACGTCTCGGTTGACCTCGCGAAGGTGCGGGCAATTCCGCTGCGCGCCTTCGCGCCCGCCCCGCATCAGGGGCAGGCCACGCGCTCTGGCTCCTGACCAGGATCGATCGCAGCGCGCCAACCACCGTCGTCAATCGTCGTCGGTCACTACCCGGAGAACGAACACCGGCGGGCGGCGCGGCGGCGGCGCGTGCGCGGGGGAGGAGGACGGGCGGCCGGAGGCCAGGTTGTGATCCGTCACCGTAGTTGGCAACTCCTGGCGCTCTGACCTGCGGTGTGACAACTAGGGTGACGATACTTTCGGACTGCCGTCGTCAGGCTAGTTGGCAAATGTGCGTAGATTTTGCTTAGGGAACGAAATGTTGCTCGACGGCCGGTATTGAATTGCAGCGTCCGTGCTGGAGAACTCGGCTGGCGCGCCGGGGGAGAGAGGCGGCAAGCGCGCCTCGTGCCCCCGAACGCCGACTTCTTGCGTCCCGGGCGCTCGCGCGCGTACTCCGCGCACCTGGGAGCATCCGCCATGGATACGGGCGTTGCGCTGCTGGGTCAGGTCGTCGATCTCCGCACGCCCATCGAAGAGATGGAACGTCTGCTGTTGCGATGACCGCCAGAATCCGCCGGTCGTCAAACAGGACACCGACTCACGGTGCAGCGCTACAGTGATGTACTCGGGCTGAAGATCAAGCCAGGGTGTGCTGCTCGGCCCATTCGTTGTACCCGCCGACGAGGTCGCTGACCTGCTCGATACCGTAGGCGCGCAGCAGTGAAGCGGCAACGCTCGAGCGCCATCCGCCCGCGCAGTGCGCGACAATTGGCTTGTCGCTGGGCAGATCGCCGACCCGGGAACGCAACTGTGCCAACGGGATCGGCAACGATCCAGGGATGGTGCCGAATTCGCGTTCGCCGGGGTTGCGGATGTCGACGAGGGTGACCGCGTCGTCGGCGAGCAGCCGGCCGAGTTCCTCGACCGTCGTCCTGGGCGCCACCTGCAGTAGATCTTCCAGCTCAGGGGTGAAGATGTCGTCGCTGTCGACGTTGAAGTACCCGACCGCTTCGTCCGAGCCGATGCGCGCCAGCCGTATCGCAGCCTCCTGTTCCTCGCCGGGGTATGTGATCAGCACGATCCGGTCGCCGATCTCGGCGACCATTCCGCCGGTCTCAGCGAACCGGCCGTCGAAACCGACGTTCACCGACCCGCGCAGGTGTTCGGCGGCGAAGTCGTCGGGGGTACGGGCGTCGAGCACCCGGGTACCAGCGGCCAGTTCGGCGCGCAGCTGCTCTGCAGTGACTGCCGGGATCCGGCGGTCCTGATCGAGCAGGGCCCGGCTGCTCCTGTTCAGGGCGGCGTTGACGTGGAAGTAGTCCGGAACCGCAGGCTGACCGTCGGTGATCAAGGCGACGAACGAGTCTTCGCTCATCGGCTGCACCGACGGATTGGTCCGCCGCTGTTCACCGATCGTCGAAGTCAGTTCCGTGGACAGGTTCTTCCCGCACGACGAGCCGGCACCGTGCGCGGGCATCACTGTCACCGAATCCGGCAGGTTCAACAGCGTCTGGTGGATGGTGCGGTACATGGCCCGCGCGAGATCGGAGCTCGAGCCGTCGCCGAGGTTGACCAGATCAGGGCGACCGACGTCCCCGATGAACATCGAGTCGCCGGTGAGCACGGCCGTCGGGCGAGCTTGGGGGGTCTCCCGCACCAACAGGCTGATCGATTCCCAGGTGTGCCCCGGAGTGGACAGAACTTCGAGCTCGACCTCGCCGAGGGTGACGTGTTCACCGTGCGCGAGGCGGCGAATCGGGTAGTCGGTCTCGGCGGCTTCACCGAACCCGATCCACGCGCCGGTCGCCTCGAGCAGCTCGAGATGGCCAGAGACGAAGTCGGCGTGGAAGTGGGTGTTGATCACCCCTTCGATTGTCAGTCCGTGCCGTCGGGCGTCGTCGAGGTATTCGGTGACGTCACGGCGCGGATCGACGACGATCGCCCGGCCGGTGCTCTCGTCGCCGATCAGGTACGAGGCGTGGGACAGGCATTCGATGTAGTACTGCTCGAGAATCATCACGTTTTCCTTCAGTCGGGTGGCAGGGCTCGCGGCGCCGATGTGGACAGGATGCCAGATACCCCCTAGGGTATGCAAGTACCCCCGGGGGTATACCGCTCCGGAGGGTGGAAACCTGATATCGACACGAAGTCAAGGAGCGAACAATGAGGGAAGTCGATTTCGAATCCTTCGTCGATGCATGGGCATTGGGGGCGCTGGTGGTCGACGTACGGGAGGGCTACGAGTTCGAGCAGGCGCATGTGCCCGGAGCGCTCTGGATTCCCCTCGGCGAGTTGGCCTCCCGGTCAGCAGAGGTCCCCGAAGCGGACGTGGTCTACGTAATCTGCGCGTCCGGCAATCGCAGCCTGTTCGGCGCCGACATTCTCGCGGGCGCGGGCCGGCACGCGGTCTCGGTCGCCGGCGGCACGGGTGAGTGGCTGCGGTCCGGCCGCCCCGGGGAGCGTGGGGGCGGCCGATGAGCGCCGGCGCCACGCCGGCCAGCATCACCGCGCGCGACGTCCCCGCCTCCGGGCGGCGGATCGAGCTGGGGCTGCGCGCCAACGCAGCCCAGTTCGCGCTCCTGGTCGTGGTCAACGCGCTCGTCGGCGGGATGCTCGGCCAGGAGCGGACCGTGCTGCCGCTGATCGGGGAGCAGGAGTTTGGGCTCCGCGCCTACACGGCGGGACTGTCGTTCATCCTCGTCTTCGGGGTCGCCAAGGCCGCCACCAACTACTTCGCGGGGACCTTCTCCGACCGGTTCGGCCGCAAGCCGGTGCTCTTGGCGGGCTGGCTCGTCGCGTTCCCGGTCCCGGCGATGCTGATCTGGGCGCCGTCCTGGTCGTGGGTCATCGCCGCCAACGCGCTCCTCGGGATCAGCCAGGGCCTGACCTGGTCAACGACCGTGGTGATGAAGATCGACCTAGTGGGCCCGGCTCGCCGGGGGCTGGCGATGGGCCTGAACGAGGCCGCCGGATACGCCGCGGTCGCGGTCACCGCGCTGGCCACCGGCTACCTGGCCGAGTCTCACGGGCTGCGGCCCGCGCCGTTCCTGCTCGGCATTGCGTTCGCCGCGCTCGGGCTCGGGCTGTCCACCCTCGCCGTCCGCGAGACGCGCGAACACGCCCGGCTCGAGGCCGCCACTCACCTCGCGCGCGACGACGGCCGCCACGATCACCTCCACGACACCCTCACCGACCGTGAGGTGTTCACCCAGACCAGTTTTCGCGAGCCGGCGCTCTCGTCAGCCAGCCAGGCCGGACTGGTCAACAACCTCAACGACGGTCTCGCCTGGGGACTGTTCCCGATCCTGTTCGCCGCCGCCGGATTGTCTGTCGGAAAGATCGGACTCCTGGCCGCGCTGTACCCGGCGGTGTGGGGCGTCGGCCAGCTGATCACCGGCGCCCTCTCGGACCGGTGGGGGCGCAAATGGCTGATCGCCTCCGGAATGTGGCTGCAGGCGATCGCGCTGGGCCTGATCGCGCTCGGCGACACGTTCGCGGTGTGGGCGGTCGCGGCGGCGATGCTCGGCGCCGGGACCGCGCTGGTCTACCCGACGCTGCTCGCCTCGATCGGCGACGTCGCGTACCCCGCCTGGCGGGCCAGGGCGGTGGGCACCTACCGGCTGTGGCGGGACGGCGGCTTCGCGGTCGGCGCACTGCTCGCCGGCGGCGTCGCGGACCTGCTCGGCGTCCGCGCCGCGGTCTGGATGGTCGCGGCCCTCACCGCGGCATCAGGCGTCGTGGTGGCGGTCCGCATGTACGAGACCCGCCAAGAATCCGTGTGACCACCAACACCTCGAATCCATATACCCCCATGGGTATGGTGAAAGCTGATCTCTAAACTCCGGAGGAGAACCCTATGTGTTACCCAGTCACTTGCTCGACCTGCAAGAAGACGACTTGGGGCGGCTGCGGGGCGCATGTCGACAGCGTCATGAAGTCCGTTCCCGCGTCCCGCCGCTGCGAATGCAAGAAGGACTCCGGGTCCGCCGGCAAGCCGGGACTGTTCGGTCGGCTGCTCGGCCGCTGACCCCGTGACCGTGCGCACCGGGCGGGCCAGACCCGCTCGGGCGGACCACGGCGGGCGGGGCCTTCGTGGTGACGGCTGGGCTGCGCAACTGGCCCGATTCGCGCTCGTCGGCGGCTCCAGCAACGTCCTCTACGCGCTGTCGTTCCTCGTCCTGGCCTCATTCGGCACCTTTCTCGCCAATGCGGTGGGCGTCGTCACGAGCACCGTCCTTTCGAACGAACTGCACCGCCGGCGCACCTTTCGTGCCGCCGATCGGGTGCACTGGTTCGTCGCGCAGTGGGAGGGCGGCGCCGTTGCCGCGCTCGGACTCGTCCTCAGTACCGCCGTCCTGGCGCTGATGGACCGATTGGTCCCGACCGCGACGGGCGTGGCCCAGGCACTCGTCGTGATCGTCGCGAGCGCGGCCGTCGGCGGACTGCGGTTTCTCGTCTTGAGAACCACCATCTTCGCGCCGCCCGACCGCTAGCACCCCAGGTACCCCCCGGGGTATACAAAATACCCACTGGGGTATATGGTTCATGACCGACGGCTCGTGGTTCCGACCGTCCGAGGGCGGTCCCGCGTGAATTTCCCGGGGCGCACTGCGCCCGTTTATATACCCCCACCCGTATAAGGAGGCTCCGAAATGAGCAGCAAGAACGCTGCCGTCGACGATCAGTCGCCGGCGACGACGAAGCAGAAACCGGGAGCCGCCCCGCCGACGGTGCAGGGCGGCGTGCTGGCGCGCATGGGCGCGGTCATGGCCACGCACGCGAAGTGGGTCTTCGGGGTGTGGTTGATCGCCCTGGTCGCGCTCGGGGCCGCCGCCCCGAGTGTGTTCAGTTCACTCGCGGGCGCCGGCTGGCAGGCCAACGGCTCGGAGTCGGTGCAGGTCCGCGAGCTGGCCCAGGAACACTTCGGCGGGAACTCCTCCGCCGCGGTGCAGGTGGTCGTGCACTCGGACACCGCACCGGTCTCCGCCCCCGCCGTCCAGCGCGTCGTCGACGAGGCCACGGCCCTGTTCCAGTCCGACCCGCGGTTCGGTGAGGTGATCGCGCCCCAGCCCGGGATGTCCATCAGCCCGGACGGCCACACCGGCATCCTCATCGCCGGTGCCAACGCCGGCACCGACGACATGGTCAAGGCCGTCGACGAGCTCAAGGGCGAACTCACCGCGCTCGCGGGTGACGGCGTCGAGGTCTACCCCACCGGCGCGTCCGCACTGTGGAGCGACTTCAACAAGGCCAACCACGACGCGATGATCCAGGCCGAGATGTTCTC
>NZ_JBHZAH010000067.1:0-27263 GCF_042754225.1 Rhodococcus sp. NPDC059234 | reverse complement strand
CTTCCACACCTTGTCGGGGGTAGGAGATCACTGCGAGCTCGTGTGCTCACGCAGTACCGGGCCGACCACCGCCAGCGCGGACGGCGACGTCATGCCCCAGTGATCGCTGGCGACGCCGTGATTGCGAATCGCACCGCTGACGTAGTCCTGCCACCCGTCGGCCGCGAGCCGACCCGTCGGATCGTCGTCGGCCGCGGTGAAGAACAGCATGTCGCCGTCGAACACCCGCGGTCGGTAGGAGGCGGTCAGGCGCGAGTTGTGCTCGGCGGCCGCGAGCAGTCGGCCGACGATCTCGGTGGCTCGCTCCTCGGTCTCCCCGGAGAACTCTCGGAATGCCGCCACGACGTCGGGCATCGTCAGGTCGGCGACACTGCGGTCGCCGCCGATGTCCAGACCGACACCCCCGAGAAGCTCACCGACGGTCACCTCACCGTCCGAACCGACGGGCTCGGTGTCGGCCGAGTGACTGTCGAGCATCGTGAGCAGTTCCACGACCTCGCCCTCTTCCTGCAGCCGGACCGCGATGGCATGCGAGATCACGCCGCCGAGCGACCACCCGAGCAGGTGGTACGGGCCAGACGGCTGAACCTGCCGGATCTCGCGGACGAACACCTCCGCGATGTCCTCGATCGAGGCCGGCAACGGACCGTCGACCGACACCGCCGGCGTCTGCAGTCCGTAGATCGGCCGATCCGCATCGACGTACTCCGTGAGTCCCGCGTAGCACCACGCCAGTCCGACGATCGGGTGCACGCAGAACACCGGAGGCCGCGACCCCTGGGTACGAATCGGGAACAGCACCCCGAACCCGTGGTCGGCACCACCCTGTGCGCCGTGCTCGATCTGCCGGGCCAGGGACTCCGGGGTGGGATCGGTGAACAGCCACGGCATCTGCACGACCGTGTCGAGTTCGGTGCGCAACTTGCCCACCACCCTCATCGCGCTCAGCGAGTTGCCGCCGAGCTCGAAGAAGTTGTCGTCGAGCCCGACCCGTTCAGCGCCGAGAACCTCGACGAACGCCGACGCGATCGCCAGTTCCGTCGGCGTGACCGGCGCGCGGTACTCGCGCACATCGACTTCGGGTGCCGGCAGTCGGTTGCGGTCGAGCTTGCCGGACGAGCTGAGCGGGAGGTCGTCGAGCACCACGATCTGTGCGGGCACCATGTACGCCGGGAGCGCCTCACCCACTGTGGACTTCAGCCCGACCGCGTCGACCGACACACCCGGTTCGGGCACCACGTAGCCGACGAGCAGGTCCCCGGCCCGTTCGTGGCGCGCCACCACGACCGCCGCCCGCGCGACACCGTCCGCCCTGGCGAGCACCGACTCGATCTCACCGAGTTCGATCCGCAGCCCGCGCAGCTTGACCTGGAAGTCGGTGCGCCCGAGGAACTCCAGCTGCCCGTCCCGGTTCCACCGGACCAGGTCACCCGTGCGGTACATCCGGGCACCGCCGGACCCGAACGGGTCGGCGACGAACCGGTCCGCGGTCAGGTCCGCACGGCCCTGGTAGCCACGCGCGAGCTGGTCACCGGAGAGGTACAACTCGCCGGGCACGCCCGTCGGCACGAGGTTCAGTCGTGAGTCGAGTACGTACGCCCGGGTGTTCCAGACCCCTCGCCCGATGGGAACGACGGCGTCGACGTCGCCCTCGATCCGGTAGGCCGTCGACGTCACCGTGACCTCGGTGGGTCCGTAGGTGTTGTCGAGCACCGCGGTGGAACGGGCCGCGAACCGGCGCGCCAGCTCGGCCGTGAGTTCCTCGCCACCGGCGAGGACGTACCGGAGCGACGACGGCAGCTGCAACTGCGGATCGGCCAGGAAGACGTCGAGCATCGACGGCACGAACTCCATGATCGAGACCGACCACTCGTTCGAGACGGCGACGAGGTACTCGGGGTCTCGATGACCACCCGGCTTCGCGATGACCATGCGGGCCCCGACCTGCAGGGGCAGGAACAGCTCCCACACCGACACGTCGAAGGTGACCGGGGCCTTCTGAAGCACCGTGTCGGACGGGCCCAGCGGGTACCGGCCCTGCATCCACGCGAGTTGGTTCACGGCCGAAGCGTGGCTGACGGCCACGCCCTTGGGACGCCCGGTCGAACCGGAGGTGAAGATCACGTACGCCGTGTTCTCGCCCCGCAGCGGAGCGCGACGCTCGTCCGCCCGCACCGGCCGATCGGACAGCTCCGAGACGTCCAGCTCGTCCAGATTCACCGACCGGACACCGTCGGGGCAGGCGAAGCCGTCCCGCGCGGTCGACAGCACCAGCGTCGGGTTCGCAACGCCGAGAATGTAACTGGAACGGTCCGCCGGCTGGTCCGGATCGAGCGGCACATAGCCGCCGCCTGCCCGGACGATCGCGTACATCCCGATCACCATCTCGAACGAGCGGTGCACCGCGAGCCCCACGAGCGACTCGGGGCCGACGCCCTCCGCGATCAGCCAGCGCGCGAGGCGATTGACCCGCGCATCGAACTCGGCGTACGTCAGACGCTGATCCCCGAAGATCACCGCCGTCTCGTCGGGTGTTGCGGCGACCTGCGCGCCGAACCCGTCGAGCAGAAGCCCGCTCGGCGTCGGTTCGGCGGTGCGGTTCCATTCGTCGAGCACGGTGCGCCGCTGCGCATCCGGCAACAGGTCGATGTCCCCGACCGGACCCGGCTCGGCGGTGATCGCGGCGCGAAGCACCCGCTGGAAGTACTGCACGAAACCGTCGATGGTCGACTCGTCGAACAGGTCGGTCGAGTAGGTCACCTGAGCGACGATCCCGTCGGGTCGACGGTCCTCGTCGTGACGATCCGCGAACACGAAGTCCAGATCGAATTGCGTGACGGCCATGTCGAGTTCGACGCCGCCCACGTGCAGGCCCGGCAGGTCCAGTTCCGCCCGGCCGTGATTCTGGAACGCCATCGAAACCTGGAACAGCGGCGAATGTGCCTGCGATCGAACGGGGTTCAGCGCCTCGACCAGCCGCTCGAACGGGACGTCCGCATGCCCGAACGCCCCGAGGTCCGCTTCCCGAACCTGCGCGAGCACCTCGGCGAAGGTCGCGTCCCGGCGAACCGCGGTCCGCAGCACCAGGGTGTTGACGAACATGCCGATCACGTCGTCGAGCACCGCCTCGCCGCGGCCGGCGGTCGGGGCGCCGATCACGACGTCCTCCGATCCGCTCAGCCGGCTCAACAGCACCGCCAGCGCGGCGTGGACGACCATGAACGGGGTCGCGTTGTGCGCCCGCGCGTAGTCGGCCAGCGCCCGATGCAGGTCGGAGTCGACCTCGAAGGTCAGCGACGCACCGCGGTTCGACGCGACCGCGGGCCGGGGACGGTCCGTGGGCAACTCGAGCAGCTCGGGCAACCCGGACAGTGCCGCGGTCCAGTAGCCGAGCTGCTGCGAGAGCAGCGACTGCGGATCGTCCTCGGAACCGAGGATCTCCCGCTGCCACAGCGCGAAGTCCGCGTACTGCGCCGGCAGCGGCGCCCAGTCCGGCACCTCGCCTCGGCTACGTGCCGCGTACGCCACCATCAGGTCGCGGGTCATCGGGCCACCCGACCAGCCGTCGGCGCTGATGTGGTGAACCACGAACACCAGGACGAACGCGTCGTCGCCGACCTCGAACAGCGAGCCGCGCAACGGGACCTCGGTCGTCACGTCGAACGGCCGGGTGACCAGGGCTGCGACGCGCGCACCCACCTCCTCGGGTGCGATGACCTCCGGGGTCATGTCCAGAACCGCCTGGGCGACCGGAAGGATCACCTGGTGCCCGGATTCCCCCGACACGGGGTACACGGTCCGCAGCGATTCGTGCCGCGCGATCACGTCCCCGACCGCCGACCGCAGCGCCGCCACGTCCAGCTCGCCCGTCAGCCGCAGCGCGATCGGCACGTTGTACGCCGACGACCCGGGATCGAACTGGTTGAGGAACCACATCCGCTGCTGCGCCAGGGACAGCGGGATCTGCTCCGGTCGCGGTCCTGCCACCAGCGGAGCACGCCCACCCGTTCCGGCGTGCAGCTCGGCGGCCACCGCCAGCGCCGCCACCGTGGGAGCCTCGAACAGCAGCCGCACCGGCACCTGCGCGTCGAGCGCCGCACCCAGCCGCGAGATCACCTGGGTGGCGATCAGCGAATTGCCGCCCAGCGCGAAGAAGTCGTCGTCGGCGCCGACCCGCTCCACTCCGAGCACGTCCGCGAACACACCGGCCACGATCTCCTCCACCGGCGTCGACGGCGCACGGAAGGCCCGCGCCTCGAACTCCGGCACCGGCAGGGCCTTCCGATCGAGCTTCCCGTTCACGTTGAGCGGGAACTCGTCGAGCACCACGAGCGCTTCCGGGACCATGTACGACGGCAGCGACGTCGACATCCTGGCTCGCACCTCCGCGGCCACGACCGGGTCCGCGCCCTCGCCGACCACGTAGCCGATCAGTCGCTGACCCAACTGGCCCTCGTGCACCACGACCACGGCCTGGCGGACCGCGGGGTCCGCGACCAACGCGGCCTCGATCTCGCCGAGCTCGATCCGCAGGCCGCGAACCTTCACCTGGAAGTCGGTGCGCCCCAGGAACTCCAGGCCGCCGTCCGCATTCCACCGGACCAGGTCGCCGGTCCGGTACAGCCGAGTGCCGTCCCCGCCGAACGGGTTCGCCACGAACCGCTCCGCGGTGAGGTCGGGCCGCTGATGGTAGCCGCGGGCCAACTGCGCACCGGCCAGGTACAACTCGCCCGCGACGCCGGCCGGGACCGGCGCCAGCCGGCGGTCGAGCACGAACACCTGGGTGTTCCAGCACGGCGAACCGATCGGGACGGTCGGCGAGGTACCCGCCGCGTACGGCTGCGCGGTGACGGCAACTGCCGCCTCCGTGGGGCCGTACAGGTTGTGCAGGGCGGCGTCGCTGAACTCGCTGAACGCCTCGGCCGTCGGCCGCGACAGCGCCTCACCGATGCACAGCACCTGACGCAGCGAGCGGACGTCGCCCGCATCGGCCACCTCGAGGAACGCCGACAGCAGCGACGGCACGAAATAGGTTGTCGTGACCTGCTGCTCGCTGATCAGCGCGGCGAGGTACGCGGGGTCGCGGTGCCCGTCCGGCGTGGCGATCACCAGTGCGGCACCGGTTGTCAACGGCCACCACAGTTCCCACACGGAGAGGTCGAAGGTCACCGGCGTCTTGTGGAGCAGCCGGTCCGAGCCGTCCATCGGGTATCGGGACTGCTTCCACTGCAACTGGTTCGCGATCGCCCGATGCGAGACACCGACGCCCTTCGGCCGCCCGGTCGAGCCCGACGTGTAGATCACGTACGCGAGATCCTCGCCGTGGACCTCGCGGGTGAGGTCCACGGCCGTGACCGGCCCGCTCGCCCGCTCGCTCAGATCGAGGGTGTCGATGTCGACCCGGCGGGTGTCGTCGCCGAGCGCCAGCTCCTGACCGGACACGCTGAGCACACACACCGGGGCCGCGTCGGACAACACGTACGCGGTCCGCTCGACGGGGTGATCCGGGTCGAGCGGCACGTACGCACCGCCGGCCTTCACGATCGCGTAGATCGCCACCATCAGGTCGAAGGAACGCCGGATGCCGACGCCGACCCGGCTGTCCGGACCGACGCCCATGTCGATCAGGTGCCGGGCGAGACGATTCACCTGTGCATCGAAGTCCGCGTAGGAGAGGGTGCGGTCCTCGAACACCAGCGCGGTCGCATCGGGAGTCCTCGCGACCTGACGGTCGAACAGCTCCGGCAGGGTCGCCGCGTCGACCGGATGGTCCGTCGAATTGAACTGCGTCAGAACCTGATCGAGCTCTGCCGGATCGAGGATCTGCAGATCGCCGACCGGCCGGTCCGGGTCCTGCGTCATCTCGTCGAGCAGGCGGCTGAACCGGTCGACGATCTCGCGAGCCGATGCCTCGTCGAACAGGCTGTCCGCGTACGTGAGCACCGCGGACAGGCCCTTGCCGTCCGTACCCGACTCGGGGTTCGGGATGACGATGAGGTGCAGGTCGAACTTCACGACGTTCGAGTCCCAGTCCACCGGCAGGACCTCGAGGCCGGCCAGCTCGAACGACCCGGACTGCAGGTTCTGGAACGAGAAGCCCACCTGGAAGATCGGGTGGTACGCAGTCGTGCGGGTCGGGTTGACCGCCTCGACGATCCGCTCGAACGGCACGTCGGCGTGACCGAAGGCCGCCAGATCCCGGGACCGGGCCTGGTCGACCAGCGTGCCGAATCCGGCTCCGCCGTCGACGTTCAGGCGCAGCGCGAGGGTGTTGACGAACATGCCGACGAGATCGTCGACCGCCGCCTCGCCACGGCCGGCGATCGGGGTTCCCACCGCGATGTCGTCGGTGCCGCTCAGCCGCGACAGCAGCACCGCGAAGGCCGCGTGCACCGCCATGAACAGCGTCGCGCCGCGGTCCTGGGCGATCGCCGACAACCGCGAGACGACCTCGCCCTCCATCTCGAACTCCACCGAGCCGCCGACCGCCGACGCCACCGCAGGCCGCGGCCGGATCGTCGGCAGCTCCAGCAGGTCCGGCAACCCGGCCAGCGTGTCGGTCCAGAAGCTCAACTGGCGCGCCAGCACCGACTCGGCGTCGTCCTCGGACCCGAGCATCTCCCGCTGCCACAACGCGTAGTCCGCGTACTGCACCGCCAACGGCTCCCACGACGGTGCCAGCCCCTCGGCCCGCGCCACGTACGCCACCATCATGTCCCGCGACAGCGGCCCGGCCGAGAATCCGTCGGTGGCAATGTGGTGCGCCACGAACGTGAAGACGTACTCCGAGTCCGCTGTCTCGAACAGTCGCGCCCGCACCGGAACCCGGGCGGAGACGTCGAATCCCTCGGACACGAACCCGGTCAACGCGCTCACCAGGTCGTCCGGCGACACCCGCACCTCGTCGAGGTCCAAGGCGACGTCGTCGGGACCGAGAACCACCTGGTACGGACCGTCGTCCGAATTGGGGTACACGGTGCGCAGCGACTCGTGCCGGGCGATCACGTCCCGGACCGCCGCCCACAGCGCCGCCACGTCCAACTCGCCCGCCAGCCGGATCGCGACCGGCACGTTGTACGCCGGAGAACTGGTGTCGAACTGGTTGAGGAACCACATCCGCGACTGCGCCAGCGACAGCGGGATCCGCTCCGGCCGTGGGCCCGCCACCAGCGGCGGGCGCCCGCCCTCGCCGGCATGCTGCTCGGCGGCGACGGCGAGCGCACTCACCGTCGAGGCCTCGAACAGCACCCGGACCGGCACCTGCGCGTCGAGCGCGGCACCGAGCCGCGAGACCACCTGCGTGGCGATCAGCGAGTTGCCGCCGAGCGCGAAGAAGTCGTCGTCCGCGCCGACCCGCTCGACACCGAGCACCTCGGCGAACACCCTCGCCACGATCTCCTCGATCGGCGTCGACGGTGCGCGGAACTCCCGCGCCTGCATCTCCGGCACCGGCAGCGCGCGCTTGTCGAGCTTGCCGTTCACCATCACCGGCAGCGCGTCGAGCACGACCAGCTGCGCCGGCAGCATGTACGCCGGCAGCGAGCGGGCCAGCTCCTCGCGCAACGCCGCCGGGTCGAGGGCCGTGTCCGGCTCGCCCACCGCGTAGCCGAGCAGGCGCTGCCCGGTGTGCGGATCGTCGTGAACGGTCACGACGGCCTGCGCGACGCCCGCGCAGCCGACCAGTGCCGCCTCGATCTCGCCGAGTTCGATCCGCAGGCCGCGGACCTTCACCTGCGAGTCGGCGCGGCCGACGAAGTCCAGCTGACCGTCCGCCGTCCAGCGCACCACGTCACCGGTGGCGTACATCCGGCTGCCGGGGCCGCCGAACGGATTCGCCACGAACCGGGCCGACGTCAGCCCGGCGCGATCGTGGTAGCCGCGGGCCAGTCCGGCGCCCGACAGGTAGAGCTCACCCGTCACACCGAGCGGGACCGGGCGCAGCCGCGCGTCGAGCACCACGGCGCCGACCCCGTCGATCGGCGCACCGATGGTGATGCGTTCGCCCACGGACAACGGTCCGGTGAGGGTGACCACGATGGTGGTCTCCGTCGGGCCGTAGCCGTTGACGAAGCGCCGCCCCGGCGCCAGTCGCGCCACCAACTCCGGCGGGCACACGTCGCCGCCGACCCCCACGAACTCGAGGTCGGGCAGCTCCTCCGAGCGCATCGTCGCCAGCGCGGCGGGCGCGCTCATCACGTGGGTGACGTTCGCATCGCGCAGCAGCGCCGCGAGTTCGTCGCCACCGACGACCTCCGGCGGGGCGACCACCATCGTCGCGCCCGCGCTGAAGGACACGATCATCTCGAAGACCGACGCGTCGAAGCTGGCCGACGACATCCGCAGCACCCGAGAGCTGCCGGTGACGGCGAACTCGGGGCGTGAGTCCGTGCAGAACGGGGTCAGCCCGGTGTGGGTGACCGCCACGCCCTTGGGCATGCCCGTCGACCCCGAGGTGTAGATCATGTAGGCGACATTGGTCGCGACCAGCGGCGCGGTCCGGTCCGCGTCGGTCACCGGAGCGCCCGACGCCGAGTCCAGCTCGGCGAGCACGTCCTCGCCGTCGAGCACCAACCACTCGACGCCCGCCGGCAGCACCTCTCGCGATTCCGCCACGGTCAGGCCCAGCACCGCGCCCGAGTCGACGAGAATGTGCTCGATCCGAGCGGTCGGCAGCGCCGGGTCGACCGGAAGGAATGCCGCGCCGGTCTTGGCGACCGCCCACATCGCGACCACCGACTCGACCGAACGCGGGAACGTCAGCGCCACGAACGTCTCCGGACCCGCGCCCCGCGAGACGAGCAGCCGGGCCAGTCGGTTCGACGACGCGTCGAGTTCCGCGTACGACATCTGCTCGTCGCCGGCGACCAGCGCCGCGGCGTCCGGGGCGAGCGCCGCGCCGGCGGTGAGGATCTCCGGCAGCAGCCGCTCCGGAAGATCCGCCGCGACCGCGCGAGCGTCGATGGACGCCCGCTCGGCCTCGTCCAGCAGGTCGAGCTCGCCGACGGCCACGGCCGGATCGGCCGCGGCCGCGGCCAGCAGTCGCACCAGCCGCTGCGTGAACTCACGCGCAGTCGACTCGTCGAACAGGTCCGCCGCGTAGGTCAGCGAGCCGGCCAGACCGTCCTCGCCGTCACGGAAGGTCAGCTCCAGGTCCAGCTTCGCCACGGAGAGTTCGGTGTCGAGCGCCGAGACCTCGAGGCCCGGCAGCTCGAACGACGTCACACCCATGTTCTGCAGCGACAGCGCCACCTGGAACAGCGGCGAATGCGCCTGCGAACGTGGAGGATTCACAACCTCGACGACTCGCTCGAACGGCACGTCGGCGTGGCCGAAGGCGGCCAGATCGGTGGCGCGGGTCCGCGCCAGCAACTCGTCGAAGCTCAGGGTGTGGTCGACCTCGGTGCGAAGCACCAGGGTGTTGACGAACATGCCGACCACGTCGTCGAGCGCCGCCTCGCCGCGACCGGCGATCGGGCTGCCGACGGTGATGTCGCTCGAACCGCTCAGCCGCGACAGGGTCGCCGCCAGCGCTGCGTGGAGCACCATGAACAGGGTGGACTGCTTCGCCAGCGCGAGCTCGCGCAGGCGACCGGTCAGTTCCGCGTCCACCGCGAATTCGGTTCGGGCGCCACGCATCGACGCCACCGGCGGACGCGGACGGTCCGTCGGCAGCTCGAGCACCTCGTGCGCCCCGGCCAACTGCTCGCGCCAGTACCCGAGCTGAACCGCCGCCAGCGACTCCGGATCGTCCTCCGACCCGAGCACCTCCCGCTGCCACAGCGCGAAGTCCGCGTACTGCACCGCCAACGGCTCCCACTCCGGTGCCAGCCCCTCGGCCCGGGCGCCGTAGGCCACCATCACGTCGCGTGCCAACGGTCCGACGGAGAACCCGTCGGCCGAGATGTGGTGAACCACGACCGCGAAGACGTAATCCGCCTCGCCGCTCTGGGTCGCTCCGCCGGCTCCGCTCTCGATCACCCGGAACAGCCTGGCGCGCAACGGGATCTCGGTCGAGACGTCGAATCCGCGGGACGCGAACTCGACCAACGCGGCAGTCAGGCCGTCCGCCTGCACCCCGACCTCGTCGAGGTCGGAGGTGAACTCGCCGAGATCGGCGACCACCTGGTACGGGCCGTCCGCCGAATTGGGGAACACCGTGCGCAGCGATTCGTGTCGCTGCAGCACGTCACCGACCGCCGCCCGCAACGCCGCGACGTCGAGGTCTCCGGTCAGCCGGATCGCCAACGGAATGTTGTAGGCCGGCGAGGCGGTGTCGAACTGGTTGACGAACCACATCCGGGACTGAGCCAGCGAGAGCGGGATTCGCGCGGGCCGAGGACCGGCGACCAGCGCCACCCGTCCCCCGGCACCGACGTGCCGCTCCGCCGCCACCGCGAGCGCGCTCACCGTCGAGGCCTCGAACAGCACCCGCACGGGCACCTGCGCGTTCAGCGCCGCGCCGAGGCGGGAGATCACCTGGGTCGCGATCAGCGAGTTGCCACCGAGAGCGAAGAAGTCGTCGTCGGCGCCGACCCGCTCCACCTCGAGCACCTCGGCGAACACCGCGGCGACGATCTCCTCGACCGGAGTCGACGGTGCCCGGAAGACCGCGGCCTCGAAGCTCGGGACCGGCAACGCCTTCCGGTCCAGCTTGCCGTTGACGGTCACCGGGAACTCGTCGAGCACGACCACCTGCGCCGGAACCATGTACGACGGCAGCGACTCGGTCAGCTCACGGCGCAACGCGGCCGGATCCAACTCGGCGCCGGCCTCGGCAACGACGTAGCCGAGCAAGCGCTCACCCGTGTGCGCGTCGCGGTGCACCGCCGTCACAGCCTGCGCCACTCCGTCGCATCCGGCGAGGGCAGCCTCGACCTCGCCGAGCTCGATCCGCAGTCCACGCAGCTTCACCTGCGAGTCGATGCGCCCGACGAAGTCGAGCTGACCGTCGGTCGTCCAGCGCACCAGGTCACCGGTGACGTACATCCGGCTGCCGGGCGCCCCGTGCGGGTTCGCCACGAAGCGACCGGCCGTCTGGCCTGCGCGGTCGTGGTAGCCGCGGGCCAGACCGGCGCCCGACAGGTACAACTCACCCACCACCCCGACCGGCACCGGCCGCAACCGCGCGTCGAGCACCACGGCGCCGGTACCGGCGATCGGAGAACCGATCGTGATCCGGTCACCGGGAGCCAACGGATCGGTGATCGTGACGACGATCGTCGTTTCGGTCGGGCCGTAGCCGTTGAAGAACAGGCGCCCCGGTCCCAGTCGCTCGAGCAGCTCCGGCGGGCACACGTCGCCACCGACCGACACCGTCTGCAGCGCAGGGAGATCCTCGGCGACCAACGTGCCCAGTGACGCAGGCGCACTGGAGATGTGGGTCACCCGCTCCGCGCCCAGGAACCGCGACAGTTCCGTGCCGCCCACGATCTCCGGCGGTGCGACCACCATGGTCGCGCCCGCACTGAAGGTGAAGATGATCTCGAACACGGACGCGTCGAAGCTCGACGACGCCCACCGCAGCACCCGCGACTGGCTGGTCAGTCCCATCTCGCTGCGAGCGTCCGCGCAGAACGCGGCCAGGCCCGTGTGGGTCACCGCCACACCCTTGGGCATACCCGTCGATCCGGAGGTGTAGATCATGTACGCCGTGTTGAGCTCGGACAACGGTGCGGTCCGGTCCCGGTCCGTGACAACGGCGTCGGACCGGTCCGGGGCCACGTCGTCGTCGACCACCAGCCACTCCACGCCGGCCGGCAGCAGCTCCCGCACATCGGCCGCGGCCAGACCCAGGAGGGCACCGGAATCGCTGAGGATGTGCTCGATGCGAGCACTCGGCAGTGCCGGGTCCACCGGCAGGAAGGCCGCACCGGTCTTCACCACCGCCCACAGCGCGACCACCGACTCCACCGACCGCGGGAACGCCAGCGCGACGAAGGACTCCGGCCCGATCCCGCGCGAGATCAGCAAGCGCGCGAGACGATTCGACCGACGGTCGAGCTCCGCGTAGGACATCCTGACGCCGGGCGCCCGCAGCGCGATCGCCTGCGGATCGACCGCCGCACCGGAGGTCAGGATCTCCGGCAGCAGTCGGGCCGGCAGCGCGGACGCCATCGCCCGCTCGGCAAGCACCGTCCGCTCCGCGGAATCGCTCATGTCGACGGCACCGACGACCATCGTGGGCTCGGCGACGACCGCCTCGAGCACGCGAACGAGACGCTCGGCGAACCCGCGCGCCGTCGACTCGTCGAACAGGTCCGTCGCATAGGTCAGCGACCCCAGCAGCCCGTCGCCGGCATCCCGGAACGTCAGCTCGAGGTCCAGCTTCGCGACGGACACGTCCGCCTCGAGTGCCGACACCTCGATACCCGGCAACTCGAACGATGCCAGCCCCTGGTTCTGCAGCGACAACGCCACCTGGAACAGCGGGGCATGGGCCTGCGACCGGGGCGGGTTGACCACCTCGATCACCCGCTCGAACGGCACGTCGGCATGACCGAACGCGGCCAGGTCGACCGCACGCACCCGGGCCAGCAGGTCCGCGAACGTCAGCGCCGGATCGACCTCGACCCGCAGCGCAAGGGTGTTGACGAACATGCCCACCACATCGTCGAGCGCGGCCTCGCCGCGACCGGCGATCGGGCTGCCCACGGCGATGTCGGTCGACCCGCTCAGCGCCGCCAGCTGCACCGACAAGGCCGCGTGCAGCACCATGAACAGGGACGACTGACGCTCCCTGGCCAGGTCCGTCAACCGACCCACCAACGACCCGTCCAGCGTGAAGTCCGTGCGTGCGCCCCGCGCCGAGGCCACCGACGGGCGCGAACGGTCGGTCGGCAGATCGAGCAGCGCCGGGGCGCCTGCCAACTGCTCCGACCAGTACCCGAGCTGGAGTGCCGCCAGCGACTCCGGATCGCTCTCGTCGCCGAGCACCTTCCGCTGCCACAACGCGTAGTCCGCGTACTGCACCGCGAGCGGCTCCCACGCCGGAACGTCGCCGTTGCTGCGGGCGGCGTACGCCACCATGAGATCCCGCGCCAACGGGCCGGCCGAGAAACCGTCCGACGAAATGTGATGGACCACGAACGCGAAGACGTGTTCGGAGTCGGCAACCCGGAACAACTTCGCCCGCAACGGAATCTGCGAGGAGACGTCGAAGCCCGTCGTCGCGAAGTCGACGAGTGCCGCCGTCAGCTCGTCAGCGGCCACCTCCATCCGTTCGAGGTCCAGGCGGACATCGTCGACGTCGAGGATCGACTGGTAGGGACCGTCGTCCGAATTGGGGAACATCGTCCGCAACGACTCGTGCCGGCCGAGCACGTCACCGACCGCGGCACGCAGCGCGTCGACATCCAGCCGGCCCGACAACCGCACCGCCACCGGAATGTTGTACGCGGGCGAGGCCGGGTCGAACTGGTTGAGGAACCACATCCGGGACTGCGCGAACGACAACGGCACCCGCTCCGGACGTGGGCCCGCGACCAGCTGCACGCGGGCCGCGACGGAGCCGACGGCGTCGAGCCGGGCCGCCAACGCCGCCACGGTCGGCGCCTCGAACAGGTCCCGCACGCTGGCCCGCTTCCCGACCTGCGATTCCACCCGCGCGAGCAGGCGCGTCGCCAGCAGGGAGTTACCGCCGAGGTCGAAGAAGTTGTCGGCCCGTCCCACCCGGTCCGCACCCAACAACGCAGCAAAGACGTCCGCCACCACCGATTCGGTGGCCGAACTCGGCTCCTCGAACTCGGCGACCTCGAACTCCGGGTCCGGCAGCGCCTTCCGGTCCAGCTTGCCGTTCGCGCTCAGCGGCATCGCGTCGAGCACGACGAGCGCGGACGGAACCATGTACTGCGGCACCGCACGCGCCACCGATTCCAGCAGTGCCTGCCGGTCGATCACGGCGCCCGGCGTCGGCACCACGTACCCGGCGAGGTACTCGCCGCCGCCGGTGCCACGCAGCAGCACGACCGCCTGACCGACGGAGTCGTCCCGCGTGAGCGCGGCCTCGATCTCGCCGAGCTCGATCCGCAGTCCCCGCAGCTTCACCTGGAAGTCGGTGCGGCCCAGGTACTCCAACTCGCCGTTCGCGTTCCACTTCGCCAGGTCGCCGGTCCGGTACATCCGGGAACCCGCGTCGCCGAAGGGATTCGACACGAAGCGGTCCGCCGTCAGGTCCGCGCGCCCGACGTAGCCCCGCGCCAACTGGACGCCCGCGAGATAGAGCTCTCCCGCGACACCCACCGGCTGCGGGCGCAACCGGGCGTCGAGCACGTAGGTCTGGGTGTTCCACACCGGCGCACCGATCGGGACGACCGTCGTGTCCGCACTCGTCTCGTGGAAGGTGACGTCGACGGACGCCTCCGTCGGGCCGTAGAGGTTGTGCAGCCGGGCCCGGCTGCCGCGGTGGAAGTCCACGACCGCCTTCGGCGACAGTGCCTCGCCGCTGGCGAACACGTGCCGCAGCGACTCGCAGGCGGACACGTCTGCGTCGCCGAGGAACAGCTCGAGCATCGACGGCACGAAGTGCAGCGTCGTGATCCGCTCGTCCCGGATGATCCGCTCGAGATACCTCGGATCGCGATGCCCGTCCGGATCCGCGATCACAAGGCGCGCACCGGTCTGCAACGGCCAGAACAGTTCCCAGACCGACACGTCGAAGGTGACCGGAGTCTTCTGCAGCACCGAGTCCTCGGCGCCGAGTCGGTACATGTGCTGCATCCACAGCAGTCGGTTCACGATGCCACGGTGCGGGACACCGACGCCCTTCGGCCGGCCGGTCGAGCCCGACGTGTAGATCACGTACGCCAGGTCGTCGTCGTGCAGGGGCCGAGTGCGTTCGGCCGGAGCGATCGGGCCGCTCGCCGCCGCGGAGAGGTCGAGGGTGTCGATGTCGACCCGGGCGGTGTCGGCGCCCAGTGCCAGCTGCTCACCGGACACACTGAGCACGCACACCGGCGCGGCGGCGGCCAGCACGTAGGCCGTGCGGTCGGCCGGGTGGTCGGGGTCCAGCGGCACGTACGCGCCACCGGCCTTGACGATCGCGTAGACGGCCACCATGAGGTCGAACGACCGCCGGATCCCGACGCCGACCCTGCTGTCCGGACCGACACCCATCGCGATCAGGTGCCGGGCAAGGCGGTTGGCGCGGGCGTCGAACTCCGCGTACGAGAGAGTGCGGTCGGCGAACACCAGCGCACTCGCGTCGGGAGTCGCGGCCACCTGACGATCGAACAGATCCACCAGGGTGGCCGACTCGACCGGGTGCCCGGTCGCATTCCACTGCGTCAGAACCAGATCCCGCTCCACCGGGGCGAGGATCTGCAGGTCCCCGACGGGTCGGGTCGGCTCCGCGGTGACCTCGTCGAGGATCCGCGTGAACCGCTCGACCATGCCGCGGACGGACCGCTCGTCGAAGAGGCTGTCGGCGTATGTGAAGACCGCGGACGTCGTGCCGGCACCCGGCTCCGCGTTGGGGAACACGACCAGGTGCAGGTCGAACTGCGCGACGTGCAGGTCCCAGTCCACCGGTGCCACCTGCAGGCCGGCCAGTTCGAACTCGCCGTGCTGCAGGTTCTGGAAGGAGAACCCGACCTGGAAGATCGGGTGGTGTGCCGTGGTCCGAGTCGGGTTGACGGCCTCGACAACCCGCTCGAACGGCACGTCCGCGTGACCGAACGCCGCGACGTCGCGAGTCCGGGCCTGCTCCACGAGGGCACCGAACCCGGCAGCGCCGTCGACCTGCAGACGCAGAGCGAGGGTGTTGACGAACATGCCCACCACGTCGTCCACCACCGCCTCGCCGCGTCCGGCGATCGGGGTGCCCACCGCGATGTCGTCGCTGCCGCTCAGTCGCGCCAGCAGAACGGCGAAGGCCGCGTGCATCGCCATGAACAGGGTCGCGCCGTTGTCCTGCGCGATGGCCGCCAGCCGTGCGACGACGGCGCCGTCGATCTCGAACTTCACCTCGCTGCCCACCTGCGAGGCCACCGCGGGTCGCGGCCGGTCCGTCGGCAGTTCCAGCAGGTCCGGAAGCCCGGCCAGGGCGTCGGTCCAGTAGGTCAGCTGCCGGGAGAGCACCGACGTCGGATCGGTGTCGGCGCCCAGCACCTCGCGCTGCCAGAGCGCGAAGTCCGCGTACTGCACCGGCAGGGGCTCCCAGCCCGGCGCGAGTCCCTCGGCTCGTGCCGCGTAGGCGACCATCACGTCCCGCCCCAGCGGGCCGACGGAGAACCCGTCGGCCGCGATGTGGTGCACGACGACGAGGAGGACGTGCTCGACGTCCGAGATCTCGAACAGCCTGGCCCGCAACGGAACACCCGCGGAGACGTCGAATCCCTGCGACACGAAGTCCGCGATGGCCGGGAGCAGGGCTCCCTGCGACATCTGCTCGTCGTCGAGGTCGAGTCCGGTGTCGTCCACGTCCAGGATCTCCTGGTACGGACCGTCATCGGAGTTCGGGAAGACGGTGCGCAGCGACTCGTGCCGCGCGAGCACGTCCCGGACCGCCGCCCGCAGCGCCGCGACGTCCAACTCTCCCGACAGTCGCAGGGCGATCGGCACGTTGTATGCCGCCGACTGCGGATCGAACTGGTTGAGGAACCACATCCGTTGCTGCGCCAGCGACAACGGAATCCGCGCGGGACGCGGACCGGCCACCAGCGCACGGCGACCGCCGGAGCCCGCGTGCTGTTCGAGGGCCACCGCCAGGGCCGCCACCGTCGAGAACTCGAACAGCATCCGAACCGGGACCTGTGCGTCGAGCGCCGCACCGAGCCGAGAGACCACCTGCGTCGCGATGAGCGAGTTGCCGCCGAGCGCGAAGAAGTCGTCGTCGATGCCGACGCGCGGACCGCCGAGCACCTCGGAGAAGACACCGGCCACGATCTCCTCGATCGGCGTCGACGGCGCCCGGAACTCACGTTCCTGCATCTCCGGCACGGGTAGGGCCTTGCGGTCCAGCTTGCCGTTGACCGTGACCGGCAGCGCGTCGAGGACGAGCACCTGCGCGGGCACCATGTACGACGGCAACGGACCTGCCAGCTCGTCGCGCAGGGCCTGCGGGTCGAGCGCGACCCCCTCCTCGCCGACGGCGTAGCCGAGCAACCGGTCCCCCGTGTGCGGATCGTGGTGCAGCACCACGACCGCCTGGGCCACGCCCGCGCAGCCTGCCAGGGCGGCCTCGATCTCGCCCAGTTCGATGCGCAGACCGCGCAGCTTGACCTGGGAGTCCGCGCGGCCGATGAAGTCGAACTGACCGTCGGCGGTCCAGCGCACCAGGTCACCGGTGGCGTACATCCGGCTGCCGGGCGCCCCGTGCGGGTTCGCCACGAAGCGACCCGCCGTCAGGCCGGCGCGGTCGTGGTAGCCGCGGGCCAGACCGGCGCCCGACAGATAGAGCTCACCCACGACACCGACCGGCACCGGTCGCAGCCGTGCGTCGAGCACGGCCGCACCCGCACCCCCGATCGGGGCGCCGATGGTGATCCGGTCACCGGGCGACAGCGGCTCGGTGGAGGTGATGACGATGGTGGTCTCGGTGGGGCCGTAGCAGTTGAAGAAGCGCCGCCCCGGCGCGAGCCGGGCCACCAGTTCGGGCGGGCACACGTCGCCGCCGACCATCACGGTGCGCAGGTCGGGCAGGTCCCGGGTGTCCAGGGTGCCGAGCACCGCGGGTGCGGTGAGGGTGTGGCTGACCCGCTCCTCGCGCAGCAGGGTCGCGAGTTCGTCACCGCCGACGACCTCGGGCGGGGCGATCACCATCGTCGCCCCGGCGCTGAAGGCGGCCAGCATCTCGAACACCGACGCGTCGAAGCTGGCGGACGAGAGGCGCAGCACCCGCGACCCGGGCGCGAGGCCGACCTCGGGGCGGGTGTCCGCGCAGAACGCGGCGAGCCCGGTGTGGGTGACCTCGACACCCTTCGGGGTGCCCGTCGAACCGGAGGTGTAGATCATGTAGGCCACGTTGGCCGTGGTCAGGACGGCGGTCCGGTCCGCGTCCGTCACCGGAACGTCGGACGCCGAGTCCAGTTCGGCGAGCACGTCCTCACCGTCGAGCACCAGCCACTCGACGCCGCCGGGCAGCACGCCGCGCGTGCGCGCGACCGTCAGGCCGACGGCCGTGCCGGAATCGGCGAGGATGTACTCGATCCGGGCGGTCGGGAGGGCGGGATCGACGGGAACGAAGGCCGCACCGGCCTTCGCGACGGCCCAGAACGCGAGCAACGCCTCGACCGAACGCGGGAACGCCATCGCCACGAAGGTCTCGGGACCGATTCCCCGCGAGATCAGTGTCCGCGCAAGGCGGTTCGACCGTCCGTCGAGCTCCGCGTAGGACATCTCGACCCCGTTCAGGGTCAATGCCGCCGCCGTCGGATCCACGGCTGCGCCGGTGGCGAGGATCTCGGGCAGCAGTCGGGTCCGCGGCACCTGCGCGACGGCGCGGTCGGCGAGCATTGCCCGCTCCGGCCCGTCGAGCAGGTCGACCTCGCCGACGACGACCGACGGGTCGTCGACGACGGAGCCGAGCACCCGCACCAGCCGGTCGACGAACCCGCGCGCGGTGGCCTCGCCGAACAGGTCCGCGGCATAGGTCAGCGAGCCGGCCATGCCGTCGGCGCCCTCGCGGAAGGTCAGTTCCAGGTCGACCTTGGCGACGTCGATGCCAGGATCGAGCATCGACACCCGCACGTCCGGCAACTCGAGCGTGCCGACACCCTGGCTCTGCAGGGAGAGCGCCACCTGGAACAGCGGTGAGTACGCCTGCGACCGAGGCGGATTCGCGACCTCGACGACGCGTTCGAACGGCACGTCGGCGTTCCCGTACGCGGCCAGGTCGACGGCGCGGGTGCGGGCCAGCAGGTCCGCGAAGGTCAGCTCCGGGTCGACCTCGGTGCGCAGCACCAGCGTGTTGACGAACATGCCGACCACGTCGTCGAGGGCGGCCTCGCCGCGACCGGCGATCGGGCTGCCGACCGCGATGTCGGTGGAGCCGCTCAACGCCGCCAACTGCACCGACAGGGCCGCGTGCAACACCATGAACAGGGTGGCGCTCCGGTCGAGGGCCAGCGCCCGCAGGCGGTCGGTCAGGTCGGCGTCGAGTGCGAAGTCGACGCGTGCGCCGCGGAACGAGGCCACCGCCGGACGCGGTCCGTCCGAGGGCAGTTCGAGCACTCCGGGTGCCCCGGCCAGCCGGTCCGCCCAGTAGGCGAGCTGGACCGCCGCCTGCGAGGCCGGGTCGTCCTCCGACCCGAGCACCTCCCGCTGCCACAGCGCGTAGTCCGCGTACTGCACCGGCAACGGCTGCCAGTCCGGGCCCTCGCCGCGGGTGCGGGCCGTGTAGGCGGTGAGCAGGTCCCGCGCCAGCGGCAGGGTCGAGAAACCGTCGGCGCTGATGTGGTGGATGACCAGCACCAGCACGTGGTCCTCGGTCGCGAGCCGGAAGATGCCGCCGCGCAACGGAACCGCGGTGGTCACGTCGAAACCGTCGGACACGAGGCCTGCGATCGCGGCCGGCAGTGCGGCCTCGCCGTCGACCTCGACCGGGGTCAGCGGGATGGTCACCTCGGCTGCGGGCAGGATCGACTGCCGCGGACCGTGATCGGATTCCGGGAAGACCGTGCGGAGCGACTCGTGCCGGGCGATGACGTCGTGCACCGCGGCGGCGAGGGCCGCCGTGTCGAGGGCGCCGGTCAGTCGCACCGCGAGCGGGATGTTGTACACCGCGGATTCGGGGTCGAAGCGGTTGAGGAACCACATCCGCTGCTGCGCCAGCGACAACGGAATCGACTCCGGCCGCTCCCGTGCCGCGAGGGCGACGCGGTCCGCGACCTCGTGGTCGTCCAGCAGGACCGCGAGATCGGCCACCGTCGAGCTGCCGAAGATCTCCCGGACACGGAGCCCGGTACCCGCGGTCGCGTTGAGCCGGGCGACCACCTGGGTGGCACTGAGCGAGTTGCCGCCGAGCGCGAAGAAGTCGTCGTCGGCGCCGACCCGCTCGGTCCCGAGCACCTCGGCGAAGACGTCCGCGACCAGCTGCTCGGCGGCGGTGCGCGGCGGCTGGTACTCCCGGACCGCGAACACCGGCGTCGGGAGGGCGCGGCGATCCACCTTGCCGCCCGGCGTCAAGGGCACCTCGGCGAGCACCGTCACCGACGCCGGCACCATGTACTCCGGCAGTCGATCGCGGACGTGGGCCACCAGCCCGGCGACCTCGAGGTCGACACCGCTGCGGGGCAACACGTACGAGGCCAGCGAACGCACGCCGCCGGGGCCGTCGAAGCCCACCGTCACTGCGAAGTCCACGTCCGGGTGAGCGGACAACACGGTGTCGATCTCACCCAGCTCGATCCGGTGACCCCGGATCTTCACCTGCGCGTCGGTACGGCCCAGGTACTCGAGAGTCCCTTCCCGCGTCCACCGCACCAGGTCACCCGTCCGGTACAGACGCGAACCCGCGCCTCCGAACGGGTTGGCCACGAACCGCTCCGCAGTCAGCGGCAGCCGCGCGTGGTAGCCGCGCGCCAGGCCGACTCCCGACAGATAGAGCTCTCCCGCGACACCGACCGGCACCGGGTGCAGCCGGGCGTCCAGTACGACGACGTCGGTGCCCACGACCGGACCACCGAGCGTCACCGGCCGACCCACGACCATGGGATCGGAGTGCACCGCGACCACTGTCGACTCGGTCGGCCCGTACGCGTTGAACATCTTCCGGCCCGGAGCCCACCGCTCGACCAGCGACGCCTCGCAGGCGTCACCGCCGACGACGACCACCTCGAGATGCTCGAGCCCGGCCGGATCGACCGTGGCCAGCGCGGCGGGCGTCACGAAGGCATGCGTCACCCACTGCTCGCGCAGCAGCTCGGCGAGCGCATCGCCGCCGTAGACGTGCGTCGGCGCCACCACCATCGTGGCTCCGGCGCCGACCGCCATCATCAGCTCGAGCACCGAGGCGTCGAAGCTGGGCGACGCGAAATGCAGTGTCCGGGAATCGGTCCGCACCCCGTAGCGGTCGCGCTGGTCGTCCGCGAAGGCACGCAGGCCGGCGTGGCTGACCACGACGCCCTTCGGGACACCGGTGGACCCGGAGGTGTAGATGACGTACGCCGGGTTCTCCGGCCGCACGACGCCCGAGAGTTCGGCGGCGGTGAGCGCGGCCGCGGACCGTGCCGCCACCCGCTGCGCCGAGTCGGCCTCGTCGAGCACCAGCCAGCGCACCGAATCGCCGAGCGCCGAACGGCTGTCCTCGACTGTCACACCCACCGCGGTACCCGAGTCGGAGAGCATGTGCTCGATCCGATCGGCCGGATACGTGGGATCCACGGGCAGGAAGGCGGCACCCGTCTTCGCCACCGCCCACACCGCGGTCACGGACTCTATCGACCGCTCCAGGGCGACCGCGACACACGACTCGGGCCCGACCCCCATCCCGATCAGCTCGCGCGCAACACGATTCGAGCCCGCGTCGAGATCGGCATAGGACAGAGCTGTCCCCTCGAACACCAGCGCGACCCCGTCGGGATCAGCCGCGACGGCCTCGGCGAGCAGCTCTGCCAGGGTCGACGTGGAGAGCTCGGGTCGGGACGGTGCCGCGCCCAGGGCCAGCAACGACGCCCGTTCCGCCGCATCGAGGATGGCGATGTCACCCACCGGCGCCGCCGGGGTGCGGACCGCGGCGGTGAGGATCCGCAGGAACCGAGTCGCGAATCCGACCACGGTCTTCTCGTCGAAAAGATCAGTGGCATAGACGAACTCGGCGGCGGCACCTTCGGAGTCCTGCAGCTCACTGACCGTCAGCTGCAGGTCGAACTTGGCCACTCCGAAGTCCAGCGGCTCGCGCCCGATCTGCAGGCCAGGCAGGGCGAATCCGTCGACCGGCAGGTCCTCGAACGCCAGGACCACCTGGAACAGCGGATGGTGCGCCAGGGAACGCGCGGGTGCCGCGACCTCGACCAGACGCTCGAAGGCCACGTCCGCGTGCCCGAACGCGGCGAGGTCGACTGCGCGGACCTCACCGACCAGTTCGTCGAACGAGCGTGCCCCGTCCACCTCGGTGCGCAGCACCAGGGTGTTGACGAACATGCCCACCACGTCGTCGAGCGCGGCCTCGCCGCGGCCGGCGACCGGGGTGCCGATGGCGATGTCGGCGGACTCGCTCAACCGGGCCAGCAGCACCGCCAGTGCCGTGTGCAGCACCATGAACGGCGTGGCGTTCGCGCGCCGGGCGATCTCACGGACGCCGTGATAGACGTCCGCGTCGATGGTGAAGGGCACCGCGGCGCCGCGATAGGTCGGAGTCGGCGGGCGACGGTGGTCGTAGGGCAGCACCAGCAGGTCCGGGAGTCCGGCCAGCCGCTGCGCCCAGTACCCGAGCTGGCCCGCGACCAGCGACTGCGGGTCGGATTCCGAGCCGAGGATCTCCTGCTTCCACAGTGCGTAGTCGGCGTACTGGACCTCCAGCGGCGCCCACCCCGGCGCCTGCCCGTGGGCGCGGGCGCCGAACGCGACCATGACGTCCCGGGCGAGCGCCTGCATCGACCACGCGTCGATGCTGATGTGGTGCACGACCATCGAGAGCACGTGCTCGTCGGGCGCCACCCGCAGCAGGCGCAGCCGCACCGGCGTCTCGGTGGTGACGTCGAAGCCTCCAGCAGCTTCGTCGCGCAGTCGATCCGCGAGCTCGGCGGGCGTCACCGCCGCGACCGGCAGAGCGACGTCGACGTCGTCCACCTCGAGGACCACCTGGCTGGGACCGTCCACCGAGTCCGGGTAACGGGTGCGCAGCGACTCGTGCCGACCAACCACGTCCGCGACCGCGTCGCGGAGCGCGTCGACGTCGAGGGTGCCGCTCAGCCGCAGGGCAACCGCGACGTTGTAGGCCCCGGAACCGGTGTCGAACTGGTTGAGGAACCACATCCGGGACTGCGCCGGCGACAGCGGGATCCGCTCGGGGCGGTCGATCCGGGTCAGTGCACGACCCAGCCCGTCGCTGCCACCGTCGTCGAGACGGGCCGACAGGGCCGCGACCGTCGGCGCCTCGAACAGCTCGCGCACGCTCACCCGCACGCCCAGTTCGGTGTGCAGCCGCGCGAGCAGCCGGGTCGCGAGCAGCGAGTTGCCGCCGAGGTGGAAGAAGTTGTCCGATGCGCCGACCCGAGGCGCCCCGAGCAGCTCCGCACAGATCCGCGCGACCACGAGTTCGGTGGCGGTGCCGGGGGCGACGAACTCGGCACCCGCGAACTCGGGTTCCGGCAGCGCCTTTCGGTCGAGCTTGCCGTTCGCGTTCAGCGGGAGCTCGTCGAGAACGACCAGCACCGACGGCACCATGTAGGCCGGCAGGTCACGCCCCACCGCCTCGAGCACCGCAGCCCGGTCGATCTCCGCACCCGGCGCGGCCACCACGTATCCGGCGAGGAACTCGCCGCCCACGCCCCCGCGCAGCGTCACCACGGCCTGACCGACCGTGTCGGTCCGGGCGAGCGCCGACTCGATCTCGCCGAGCTCGACGCGCTGCCCGCGCAGCTTCACCTGGAAGTCGGATCGCCCGATGTACTCGAGCTCGCCGTGGCCGTTCCAGCGCACCAGGTCGCCGGTCCGGTACATCCGGGCGCCCGCCTCCCCGAGGGGGCTTGCGACGAACCGGTCCGCGGTGAGGCCGAACCGACGGCCGTAGCCACGGCCGACACCGACGCCTCCGACGTAGAGCTCACCCACGACACCCGCAGGGACCACCCGCATCCGGCCGTCGAGCACGTACAGATCGAGATTCGCGATCGGCGAGCCGATCGGCACGCCGGCGAGGTCCGAGGCCGACGCCGCGCGGCTCGAGACCACGTCCGACGCCTCCGTCGGGCCGTAGCTGTTGACCACGTGCAGC
This sequence comes from Rhodococcus sp. NPDC059234, assembly GCF_042754225.1. NCBI lineage: Bacteria > Bacillati > Actinomycetota > Actinomycetes > Mycobacteriales > Nocardiaceae > Rhodococcus > Rhodococcus sp. NPDC059234. The sequence goes on along the minus strand of NZ_JBHZAH010000067.1, from coordinate 3,391 downwards.
CCGGAACTCATCAGGGCCGCAATCTTGCCGACCCGGATCGGCTCACCGCCGAGGACGACCACGTCGAGCCCGGACAGGACACCGTCGCCGTCGCTGTCCACGACCGCCTCGAACGCGCTGGGCGACATGTTCGCCAGCGCCACACCGCCGTTGCCGACGATTCGCAGGATGTCCCACGGGTCGAAGCCGTCCGCCGCGAGGTGGATCGTGCGCCCGTCGGTCAGCGCCGCCCAGACGTTCTTCTGCGTCAGGTCGAAGCTCGGCGACGACGCGATCAGCAGTCCGCCGTCCGACGGCAGCTCGCGCCGATACCACGCGAGGGTGTTCTCGATGCCCGCCATCGGCACCAGCGTGGGCTTCGGCTTGCCCGTCGACCCCGAGGTGGAGATGACGTAGCCCAACCGCAGCCCCGCGCCCGGCTCACGCCACCGGTCGACCGGACGCGGCGCGGCCGAGTCGGCTCCGCCGAACCCGTCCATCGCGACAACCGTCGCGGCCAGTTCGCGCGCCGTCTCGCTCACCACGCACCGCGCACCGGTGTCCTCGAGAATCGACTCGATCCGCTCGGCGGGGTACGTCGGGTCGATCGGCGCGTAGGCCGCGCCCGACTTCCAGACCGCCAGCATCGCGACGACCCACTCCACCGACCGCGGCAGCAGCAGCGCCACGACGTCGTCGACGCCGACACCGAGCCGCGTCAGCTCGAGGGACAACGCCGTCGACCGGGCGTCGAGCTCCGCGTAGGTGACCGACCGATCGCCGGCCACCACCGCCGCGGTGTCGGGGATCAGGTCCACCTGCGCCCCGAACATCGCCACCGGAGAACGCCGTTCGGCGGGCAGACGGTCACCGTGTGACCACCCGAGGATCCGCTCCCGCTCGCCCTCGGCGAAGAGGTCGATCTCCCCGACCGCCAGGTCCGGCTGCAGCGTCATCGTCTCGAGGATCCGGACCAGCCGGGCGATCAGCACCGTCGCCGCGTCGCGGTCGAAGGACTGGGGTGCGTACCGCAGGCTCAGGCGCAGCTGCGGGTCGAGGATCGAGGTCAACGTCAGGGCGAAGTGGGTCGCGTCCTGCGCGTCGAGGTCGAGTACCCGCATCCCCCCGATGTCGGTGTTCTCGTCGAACCCGGACTTGTCCATCGGGTACGACTCGAAGACCGTCAGGGTGTCGAACAGCTCCCCCACGCCGACGGCGGCCTGGATGTCGCCGAGGCCGACGTGATGGTGATCGAGCAGGTCCGCCTGGTCCCCCTGCAGGCGGGACAGGTAGTCCGCAACCGCCTCGTCCGGGTCGATCTGCGCGCGCACGGGCACGGTGTTGATGAACAGGCCGAGCATGGACTCGACGCCGGCCAGTTGCGGCGGGCGACCGGACACGGTGGCACCGAAGGTGACGTCGCCCCGCGACAGCAACCGGGCCAGCAGCAGACCCCACGCCGCCTGGATCACCGTGTTCACCGTCACCCCGCGCTCGCGGGCCATCCGGCTCATCCCGTCGACCATGCCGTCGGGCAGCTCGACGACCAGCTCCTCAGGCAGCGGTCCCGGTTCCCCCGGTACCCGCGCGGGTGCGATCAGGGTCGGTTCGGTGACCCCGTCCAGCGCCCGTGCCCAGGCCGCCCGCGCAGCGTCGTCGTCGGCCCCGGCCAGCCACTCGAGGTAGTCCCGGTACGAACGCGGGCGAGCCAGATCCGCGACATCTGCGCCAGCCGCGTACGAGACCAGCAGTTCGCGCACCAGCAGCGGCATCGACCAGCCGTCGAGGACGATGTGGTGGTTGGTGATCGCGAGGACGTACCGCTCGGCAGCCGTCCGGATCAGCAGGATCCGCAACAGGGGCGGGCTGTCCATCGCGAACCGGGCGATCCGCTCGTCGTCGAGCAGTTTCTGCAGGCGGACCTCCTGTTCGTGCTCGGACAGAGCCCGCACGTCCACCTCACGCCACGGCACGTCGACGTTCTCGTGCACGATCTGCACCGGGGTGCCGTCCTCCGCGTACCCGAATGCGGTGCGAAGGTTCTCGTGACGACGAACCAGATCGGTTGCGGCCGAACGCAACCTGCTCGAATCGACGGTGCCCGCCAGGCTCAGTCGCAGCTGCGCGGTGTACACGTCCACCGTCTGCTCGGCGAGTTCGGCGTGGAAGAGCAGGCCGCGCTGCAGCGGCGAGAGCGGCCACACGTCGGACAGCACCGGGTACCGGCTCTCCCACCGTTCGATCTCGGCCTGGCCGACCCGGACGAGCGGGAAGTCGGACGGGGTGAAGCCGCCTGCGGCGGGCTGGTCGGCGTGCGCCGCGAGCCCTTCGAGGGCACGCCGCCACAGGCCGGCGAGGTCGGCGACCTCGTCGGCGGTCAGCAGCCCGGTGGGGAACGCGAAGGTGGCCGACAGCCGCGGCCCGTCGACTCCGTCGTCGACCACCGCGTTCACGTCCACCACCGCCGCGACGGTCAGTTCGGGACCGCTCGCGGCGTTGAGATCCGGCGCGTCCGGGTCCGGGATCCAGCCCATGCCGCGCATCGACTCGGGCACCTGGGCCGCGCCGGTGCGGCCCAGGTAGTTGAAGCTGATCTGCGGCACGGGCAGTGCCGCGAGCACCGGAGCGGTGTCGCCGTCGAGGTACCGCAGTACGCCGAACCCGACGCCCCGGTTCGGGACCGCGTGCAGCTGCTCCTTGACCGCCTTCATCACGGTGCCCGCCGCGTCGCCACCGTCGACTGCACTGCCGAGATCCACCCCGGCCAGGTCCAGTCGCACCGGGAACAGGCTGGTGAACCAGCCCACCGTCCGGGACAGGTCGGCCCCGGCGACGGCGTCGTCCTCGCGACCGTGTCCCTCGAGGTTGAGCAGGACCGACGGCACCTCGAGCCCACGGCCACTGCGCCACAAGGACACCGCCACCGCGAGTGCCGCGATCAGTCCCTCGCTGACACCGCACCGGAAGGCGCCGGGCAGGGTGGTCAGCAGGGACTCGGTCGCCGCGGTGGTCAACTCCACTCGCACCCGGTCGGCGGTCTTGACCGTGTCGAGATCCGGGTCGAGGTCCCGGGCGCCGAGCGCCGGGTCCGGACCGGAGAGAACCTCGGTCCAGTGATCCATCTCGCCGGCGAACGCCTTCGTGGTCGCCGAATCCGCGACGCCGTGGGCCCATCGGCGCAGCGAGGTCCCGACCGGCGCCAGGTCCGGCACGGCTCCCGCCGCCGCCTGCATCCACGCCTGCGCGAGATCCGGCACGATGGTGCGCCACGACACCCCGTCGACGACGAGGTGGTGGGCAACGATCAGCAGCCGATCCGGGTGCTCCGCCGCAGACGATTCCGTTGCCAGCCAAGCGAACTGGATCATGATTCCGTCTGCGGGATCGAGCCGGCCCGCGGCCGCCCCGCACC
>NZ_JBHZAH010000066.1:0-27409 GCF_042754225.1 Rhodococcus sp. NPDC059234 | reverse complement strand
GCCCGGCAGGCTCGCCGTCCACCTGCCCGAGGTCACCGCCGCCTACTTCAGGAACACCGACTTCGCGTGGACCGGCGGCGCCGTCACCGACGAGGCGATGGCCGCGTTCCGCGAACATCTGACCTTCGCCCAGCATCGGCCGCCGGATCGCTCGGTGTCGCGGGTGTGCGTGCCGACGGTCGGCGCTCCGGCCGTGCAGGTGGTCACCGACGACATGCCGATGCTCGTGGAGTCGGTGACCGCGATGCTCGCCCGGCTCGGGGTCACCATCGTCGAGATCGTGCACCCGGTGCTGCGTGTGCAGCGGGACGGCGACGGCGAACTGGTCGACGTCCTGGTCGACGGCGGTCAGCACGAGAGGTCGACTCACTCCGAGTCGTGGATGCACCTGCAGCTGCACCCGGCGACCGACCCGGCGCGGTTCGACGAGATCGCCCAGGCCGTCCGGGACGTGCTTGCCGACGTGCGGCACGTCATCTCCGACACCGACGCGATGCGCTACACGCAGGCCGCGCTCGCCGAGCAGCTCGACACGTTCGCCGACCTCGGCGTCGGCGGCTACCGCGAGCGGGACGTGCGCGAGTGCGCGGCGCTGCTGCGCTGGCTCGCCGCGGGAAACTTCGCGCTGCTCGGGTACCGGCGCTACGAGTTCGGGGACCCAGGGGTGCACGGCATGCCTGCCGCGCACATCGTCGCCGGTAGCGGACTCGGGGTGCTCGGGGCGAAGACCCGCACCGATCACCGAATCGACCTGCCGGCACCGGAATTCGGTGTAGACAGGCCGTTGCTCACCTTCGCGCAGGGTCCGATGCCGGCCACCGTGCACCGCTCGGTGTACCCCTCGTTCGTGGCCGTCACCGAGGTCGATCACGACGGCCGGATCATCGGCGAGCATCGCTTCCTCGGGGTGTTCACGGTGACGGCCCTGCACGAGAACGTCCTCGACATCCCGGTGATCTCGGGCCGGGCGCACGAGGTCATCGGGCGCGCGGGATTCGAGCTGCACTCGTTCTCCGGGCAGGCGATGCTCGAGGTGATCCAGTCGTTTCCGCGCACGGAACTGTTCTCCATCGACGCGGACACCCTCTTCGAGACCGTCACCGCTGTCCTCGCGATCGGTGTGCGCAGGCAGGCGAGACTGTTCCTGCGCGACGACCGCGCGGGCCGCTTCGTCTCGGCCCTGGTGTACATGCCGCGGGACCGTTACAACACCCGGACCCGGCTGGCGATGCAGGCGATCCTGCTGCGCGAGCTCGGCGGCGGCACCCTCGACTACGGTGCCCGGGTCACCGAATCCGATCTCGCGATGGTGCATTTCACGATCCGTAAGCCAGTCGACCGGGAGGCTGTCGCCGTCGACACCTCCGCCGCCAACCGCGAGCGCGTCGAGTCGCTGCTCGCGGCGGCCACCCGGTCCTGGGACGACGACCTGGCGGACCTGGCCGCGGTGGAGCCGCTGGTGGGCACGCTCACCGCCCAGCGGTATTCCTCCGCGTTCCCGGAGAGCTACAAGGAGGACTTCAGCGCGGCCCGTGCGATGCGTGACATCGCGAGGCTCGAGGTGCTCGGCCCCGACGAGATCGACCTCGAGTTGTACCGCTGGCGCACGGCTCAGCCGGGTCAGTGGCGGTTCAGCCTGTACATCTGCGGGGAGGGGGTCTCGCTCAGCCAGGTGCTGCCGGTGCTGCAGAGCCTCGGCGTCGAGGTGATCGACGAGCGCCCGTACTCGGTGAGCAGACCGGACGGGACCACCTGCTGGATCTACGATTTCGGGTTGTCCGCGGCTCCCGAGTTGATCGACGCCGAGGTCGAGGAGAACCTGGACCGCGAGCTCGGCGAGGCCGAGGACATCGCGGAGTCGGACGAGGCGCGGGCGCTGCAGAAGCGTTTCACGGACGCGTTCACCGCGGTGTGGTTCGGGCGCTCCGAACCGGACAAGTTCAACGAACTGGTGCTGCGATCCAGGCTCGAGTGGCGTCAGGCCGTGGTGCTTCGTGCATACGCGAAATACCTGCGCCAGGCCGGTTTTCCCTACAGTCAGTTCCACATCGAGGGGGTGCTGCTCGAGCACGCGCACACCGCCCGCCTGCTGGTCGAACTGTTCGGCGCCATCTTCGACCCGGACGCCGCGAAACCCGATTCCCCCGAGGACGGACCGTCGCGGGCCGCGAGTCTGGCCGCCGAACTGCGGGCGCAGATCAAGGAGGTCATCAGCCTCGACGCGGATCGGATCCTGCGTGGGATGCTCTCGCTGGTCCTGGCGACGCTGCGCACCAACGCCTACGTCCGCGGGCCGGACGGTGGTCCGCGCGACGTCCTGGTGTTCAAACTCGATCCCGGCCGGATCTCCGAACTTCCCCGTCCTCGACCGCGTTTCGAGGTCTTCGCGTACTCGCCCCGGGTCGAGGGCGTGCACCTGCGCTTCGGTGCGGTCGCGCGCGGCGGGCTGCGCTGGTCGGACCGCCGTGAGGACTTCCGCACCGAGATTCTCGGCCTGGTGAAGGCGCAGGCGGTCAAGAACGCGGTGATCGTGCCGGTCGGAGCCAAGGGTGGATTCGTCGTCAAACGCCCGCCGCAGGCGACCGGTGACCCGGTGGCAGACCGGCAGGCCGCGCTCACCGAGGGGCAGGCCTGCTACCGGCTGTTCATCTCCGGACTGCTCGACGTCACCGACAACGTCGACCCCGCCACCGGGGCGGTTCTGCCGCCGGCGCGGGTGGTCCGCCGGGACGGCGACGACACCTACCTGGTGGTGGCGGCGGACAAGGGCACCGCGGCGTTCTCCGACCTGGCCAACGAGGTCGCGGCGCAGTACGACTACTGGCTCGGCGACGCGTTCGCCTCCGGCGGCTCGATCGGCTACGACCACAAGGCGATGGGCATCACCGCCAAGGGCGCCTGGGAGTCCGTCAAGCGGCACTTCCGGGAGATGGGGCTCGACCCCGCGGTCGACGACTTCACGGTGGTCGGGGTCGGCGACATGAGCGGCGACGTGTTCGGCAACGGCATGCTGCTAAGCCGGCACATCCGGCTGGTCGCCGCCTTCGACCACCGGCACGTGTTCCTCGACCCGAACCCCGACCCGGATCGGTCGTTCGGCGAACGCGAGCGCCTGTTCCGGCTGCCCCGCTCGTCCTGGGCGGACTACGACCGCGCGGCGATCAGCGCGGGCGGTGGCGTGTGGGAACGCTCGGTGAAGGCGGTGCCGATCAGTGCCGCCGCGCGGACGGCCCTCGGCCTCGACGACGCGGTCACCGAGTTGCCCCCGCCGGACCTGATCCGCGCGATCCTCCGGGCTCCGGTGGATCTGCTGTGGAACGGCGGCATCGGCACCTACGTCAAGGCCGCGAGCGAATCGCAGGCCGACGTCGGCGACAAGTCCAACGACACCGTCCGGGTGAACGGAAACGAGGTGCGCGCCAAGGTGATCGGCGAGGGTGGCAACCTCGGCGTGACCTCGCGAGGACGGGTCGAGTACGACCTGTCCGGTGGCCGGATCAACACGGACGCGCTGGACAACTCGGCGGGTGTCGACTGCTCCGACCACGAGGTCAACATCAAGATCCTGCTCGACACCGCGGTCAGTTCCGGCGAGCTCACCCGCTCGGATCGCAACGAGCTGCTCGCGTCGATGACCGACGAGGTGTCGCGACTTGTGCTGCGCGACAACATCTACCAGAACGTACTGTTGGGCACCTCCCGCGCGGACGCGGCGGGCATGCTCGGTGTGCACGCGCGCCTGATCGCCGCCCTCGAGGCGACCCGCGGGCTCGACCGGGAGCTCGAGGTGCTGCCGTCCGAGGCGGAGATCGAGCGGCGGCGCGAGAGCGGCCGGGGGCTGACCTCGCCGGAGCTGGCGACGCTGATGGCGCACGTCAAGCTGGCGGTCAAGGACGACCTGCTGGCCAGCGAGCTTCCCGACAGCGACACCTATGCGACCGGGCTGCCCCGGTACTTCCCGCGTCAGCTGCGTGAGCGGTTCGCTCCGCGGATCCGTACGCACCGGTTGCGCCGGCAGATCGTGGCCACCACGCTGGTCAACCAGGCGATCGACTTCGGCGGAATCAGCTTCGCGTACCGGCTGGCGGAGGAGGCCGGTGCCGGCAGCACCGATGCCATCCGCGCGTTCACCGCCGCAGCCGAGATCTTCGACCTGCGTGGGGTGTGGACCGAGATCGGCCACGCGCCGATCGACGTCACGGTTGCCGACGACCTGATCCTCGAGTCCCGTCGAATGCTCGACCGCGCGTCCCGCTGGCTGCTCGCGAACCGGCCACAGCCGATCGCGGTCGGCGCCGAGATCAACCGGTACGCGGCGCGTGTCGGGGAGATGGTGCCGTCGGCGCGGGGCTGGCTGCGCGGCCACCACCTGACCGAGCTCGAGGCCCGGACGGCGGCGGTGCTCGAGCGGGGCTGCCCACGCGAGCTGGCGCTGCGGGTCTACTCGCTGCTCGACCTGTTCCCGGTCCTCGACATCATCGACGTCTCCGACATCGCGGAGCGCGAGCTCGACGAGGTCGGCACGCTGTACTACGCACTCGACGAGCACCTGGGCATCGACGAGTTCCTCACCGCCATCTCGGGTCTCGAACGCGGGGACCGGTGGCACTCCCTGGCCCGGCTGGCCCTGCGCGACGACCTGTACGGCTCGCTGCGGTCGTTGACGACCGACGTGCTCGTAGCCGGGGAACCGCACGAGAGCCCCGAGGAGAAGATCGCGGACTGGGAGTCGACGAACTCCTCGCGCCTCGCCAGGGCGCGGGCAGCGCTCGGCGAGATCGTGGAGTCTGGGACCCTTGACCTCGCGACGCTCTCGGTGGCGGCGCGGCAGGTACGGAGCATGGTGCGCGGAGCGGGCACCCGATCGGAGGGTATGCGGTGAAGGTCGAAGCGGCTGGGGCCACGGTGGATGCGGCGGCGGTGGGGTTTCACACCAAGGTCGGGGTGCGCTGGTCGGACATGGACGTCTTCCAGCACATCAACCACGCCAGGATGGTGACGCTGCTCGAGGAAGCGCGGATTCCGTGGTTGTTCGAGGACGACCGGCCGACTGTCACGCTGCGCGACGGCGCCGTGATCGCTGACCTGCACGTGCGGTACCGCGGCCAGCTGCGCCACGACGACGGCCCGCTCGACGTGCTCATGTGGATCGAGCAGGTGCGGGCCGTGGACTTCACCATCGGGTACGAGGTGCGCGCCGGTGGAGCCGACCCCGGCTCGGCACCGTCGATCGTCGCTTCCACGCAGATCGCCGCGTTCGACATCGACACCCAGCGGTTGCGCCGGCTCACCGAGCCCGAACGCGAGTACCTGGAGGGCTGGAAGCGTGGCTGACCGGGTCCTGACCGTCGCGGACGCGGGGGAGCGGGAGAACCTCGCCGCATTCCTGGCGCGGGCCGTGCGACTGGACGAGGCCGCGGTGGTACGCCTGCGGCAGCGCGGCGACACTCACGTGGTTGCCTGGGCGGCAACGGGATTCGAGACACTGGCCGCACGGGTGGTGTCGGGTCGGATCAGGCCGCAGGACACCGTCGTCGCGGCCGACGGCCTGCTGCGGGCGCTGCGCACGGGTGCCGAGGTCGACCCCGGCTTCTCGATGGACTCCGCCTGGCGTGGTGCGCTGCCCCCGGACGAGGGCTTCGTGCACGTCGACGACGTGCCGGCTCGGATCCTGATGGACCTGGCCCGGCAGGGAACCGAGGTCGCGGCCGAGCACGCCGGACCCAAGGGCCCGCCCGCCTCGCTGCTCGCGCAGGAGGTGCTCGCGGTCGACGGCGGCGGCGAGCACGTCGTGGTCAGCATGCGGACCGTGTTCGCGCTCGCCGGAATGGGATTCGTGCCCGGCGCGGACGCGGAGTCCGCGACGGTGGATCCGGCGGAACTGGTCCGGGTGCGTGCGAGCCGGACGTGGCTGCGCCTCGACGCCCGCTACGGGTCCGTCTTCGCCCGGCGTGGTGGGGAGATCCCGATCTCGGTGCTCTGACCGGCGGCTCAGACGAGCCACGCCGCCGCGTTGGGCGGCAGCGCGCCGTCGACCAGGGGAGCGCTCGAGAGCAGCACCTCGCCGGGCGGCAGCGGGATCGGGGCGTCTGTCGCGTTGAGTGCGCAGGTCAGCCCGCCGCGGCGGCGGAACGCCAGGCAGCCGGGAGGGCTTCCATACCAGTCGATCTCGGAGCCGGTGAACTCCGGACGATGGGTTCGCAGCTCGATCGCGGTCCGATACAGCGTCAGCGTCGAGTCCAGGTCCTCGAGCTGCGCCTCGACCGTCAGAGGACCCCAGTCCCGGGGCAGCGGCAGCCAGGTGGAGGCGCCGGAGGTGAATCCGTAGGGCGGCTCGGTGCCCTCCCACGGAATCGGTACCCGGCAGCCGTCGCGGCCGCGCTCGGTGTGTCCGGAGCGCTCCCACACCGGGTCCTGCAGCGCCTCGTCGGGCAGGTCCACGTTCGGCAGCCCCAGCTCGGCGCCGTTGTAGATGAACACCGAGCCCGGCAGCGCGAACTCGACGAGCGCCATCGCCCGGGCCCGTTCCAGACCGACCCCGCCGCCGCCGTAACGGGTCACCTCCCGCTCGACGTCGTGGTTCGACAGCGTCCAGGTCGGGGTGCCGCCGACACTCGCCACCGCCGCCATCGAGTTCTCGATCGCCGCCCGCACGGTGTCGGCGCCGAACTCGGCCTCGGCCAGCCGGAAGTTGAAACCCAGGTGCAGCTCGTCGGGGCGGATGTACTCGCCGAAGCGCTCGTTGTCGCGCACCCAGATCTCGCCGACCGCCATCGTCGCGGGGTACTCGTTCAGCACTCTCCGCAGGCCGCGGTGGATCTCGTGCACGCCCGGATTGTTGAAGCGCGGATCGTCGTCGTCGTTGCGCATCAGCTCGTTGGTGTCCCAGTCGTGGTCCGGCAGGCCCTCGGGCTTGGCCATGCCGTGCGCGACGTCGATCCGGAACCCGTCGACGCCCCGCTCGAGCCAGAACCGCAGGGTCCGCTCGAGATCCTCGGCGACCTCCGGGTTGTCCCAGTTCAGGTCGGGCTGTTCGCGGGCGAAGATGTGCAGGTACCACTGGCCGGGCGTGCCGTCGGCCTCGGAGACGCGGGTCCACGCCGGCCCGCCGAAGATGCTCGGCCAGTTGTTCGGCGGCTCCGAGCCATCCACTCCGAGACCGTCCCGGAAGATGTACCGGGCCCGTTCGGGACTGCCCGGCGCGGCGGCGAGCGCCGTGACGAACCACGGATGCTGCGAGCTCGTGTGATTGGGCACCAGGTCCATCGTGACCTTGATCCGGCGCGCGTGCGCCTCGGCGATCAGGCCGTCCATCACCGAGAGGTCGCCGAAGAGGGGGTCGATGTCGCGCGGATCGGACACGTCGTACCCGTGGTCGGCCATCGGCGAGCGCATCACCGGGCTGAGCCACAGCGCATCCACCCCGAGCAGCTCGAGGTAGCCCAGGCGGTCGCGGACGCCGCCCAGATCACCGACGCCGTCCCCGTTCGAGTCGGAGAACGAGCGTGGATAGATCTGGTAGAAGACGGCGTTCGTCCACCACGGACTGGTGGCCTCCGGTCCGATCTCGGTGGTGCTCACAGCCCCGTCAGTGCTCACAAGCTCACATAGTGCCAAACCCGGCCGACCATCACGACTCGTGGCGCGGGGCGGTCAGATCGGCGAGTTCACCATCGATGCGGCGGCCATGTCCATGTAGTCGGTGAGCGCCCGGCGGTGCTCCGCGCCGAGCGTCGACTCGTCGATGGAGTCGATCGCGATGTGCATGCAGCGGAGCCAGGCGTCGCGCTCGATCGGACCGATCGTGAACGGCTGGTGACGCAGCCGCAGTCGGGGATGTCCGCGCTCGTCGGAGTAGGTGCGCGGCCCGCCCCAGTACTGCTCGAGAAACAGTCGCATGCGTCGCTCGGCCGGACCGAGGTCCTCCTCGGGGTACAGCGGCCGGACGATCTCGTCCTTGGCAACCTCCTCGTAGAACCGTGCGGTCAGTCGGCGGAACGTCTCGGCTCCGCCCACCGCGTCGTAGAAGCTCATCTGGGCATCAGTCATGGCGTGCTCCATTGTGCCCGGCCCGGCGCGGGTGTGCCGCCAGGCCGGACGGATCGCGTCGCCGCGGCCCCGTCGTCGCCCGCTGTTCACCGAGTGTCCAGCATCTTTTGTGCCGAAATGGGCGTGCGTCGAGGTCTCATCCGTGGTCCACTGGGTGGGGTCTTTTCCGGAGGTGGCATGAAGCACCGGCACGGCGCGCGAGCGCATCGACAACTCGAGCCCACTGGACTGCGCGACGCGCGCGGGACGGGGGCTTCTACGCTGCAAGTGTTAGACGAGGGCCTCAGACCCTCGATCCCGGGCGAGGACGCGGTGCCCGCCTGGGTGAAACGCCGGGTGCTGCTGCTCAACGCCACCTACGAGCCACTCACCGCGCTTCCCGTCCGCCGAGCCGTCGTGCTGCTCGTCTGCGACAAGGCCGACGCCGTCCACGAGGACCCGCTCGGGCAGGTCATCCACTCCGCCGGCTGCTCCGTGCAGGTCCCGTCGGTGATCCGGCTGCGCAACTACGTCCGCGTTCCGTACCGTGCCAGGATCCCGATGACCCGTGCCGCGCTGATGCACCGCGATCGATTCCGGTGTGCCTACTGCGGAGACAAGGCGGAGACCATCGACCACGTGATCCCGCGCAGCCGCGGCGGCGGTCATTCATGGGAGAACTGCGTCGCCTGCTGTGCTCCGTGCAACCACCGCAAGGCCGACAAATTGCTCAGCGAACTCGGCTGGACCCTGCGCGCAGCGCTGGTCCCGCCCAAGGGCCAGCACTGGCGCCTGCTCGCGGCGACCAAGGACCTCGACCCGCTCTGGCTGCGGTACCTCGGGGAGGGTGCGGCATAGCGGGTGGTCCCCACGGCCTTTTCATGCGGGTCATGTCACCTTCGCCGGGCGTCTGGGCTACCGTTTGGCAGGTGAGCATTCTTGAGACAGTGCTGATCTTCGTCGGGATCCCCGTGGTCGCCACGGCGATCATCGCGGGACTGTGCTTCCTGGCCAAGCCGGTCGCGGGTTCGACGCCCGAGCACTACTCGCTCGACAAGGAATGGACCCACAAGCCTGTGCTGTGGTCCGCCGTCGACGAGGTCACCGTGGCAGGACACCATGGCGGACACAAGGCCATCGCGGCCGGTTCCGCAGATCTGATCGGAGGTTCGGCAAGTGGCAGGTGGTAGCAGTTTCCCGGCAGTGATCGAGGCCGACCTCCCGGTGGGGTCCGTCGTGACCGCCAGCGGCCGGGTCTCCTCGGTGCACCGCATCGGCGATCCGTACGACGACCTCCCGTTCAGTGTGGACGAGCTGGTGACGCTCGACGACGCACTGACCGACGCGACGCGGTCGACCAAGGTGCGCTTCAACGCGTACATCGGACCGCTGGGTGAGGATCCCGCGACCGGTGTCGACGAGCTGTTCCCGACGACCCCCGAGGCCGAGCGTTCGGTGCTCATCGCGGTGTCGCCGAACCAGCGCGCCGTCGAGGTCCGTTCCGGCAAGGCCGTCGCGGACCGGGTCACCGACCGTGTCGCGCAGCTCGGCGTGACCGCGGCCGTCTCGTCGTTCGGCGAGGCCAACCTGATCGACGGACTCGTCAGCGCGGTCCGCGTCATGAGCGCGGCCATCGCGGCCCGCTAGACCCTCTCGTCCCATGTGACCCAATGTCACATCGGTTCAGTCAGCCCGAACCGATGTGACATTGGGTCACTGCCGTTGGTGGGGTCAGGTGGCGTCGAAGGCGCGGGCCTTCAGCGAGCGTTCGATCCCGGCCCGGCCCTCGACGACCAGCCGGCGCAACGCCGGCGGATGGTCGCCGGCGAGGAACTGGTCGGCCGCCGCGACCGAGGCCGCACTGATCGACCAGGCCGGGTACAGCCCGACGACCACCGTCTGGGCGACCTCGCTCGACCGCCGCGCCCACACCCCGGGAATGTCGGCGAAGTAGCGGGCGACGTACGGCTCGAGGAGTTCGTCCTGACCCGGCGCCGAGAAGCCGCCGATGATCGAGCGGGCGGTGATGTTCGGGACCGTGTCGTCGCCCACCACCGTCGCCCAGGCCTGCTCCTTGACCGCGGCCTGCGGTCGGGCCGCGCGGGCCGCGGCCGCCGCCCTGGCCCCGGCGGCGGTCGGGTCCCGTTCGGCCTCGGCGTCGATGACCGGCGACTCTGTGCCGTCGGCGTCGACCTCCCCGGCGACCGCGAGCGCGGTGACCAGCCGCCACCGCAGGTCGGTGTCGACCACCAGACCAGGCAGCCCGACCGTCTTCGGATCGGCATCGAGCAGTTCCTGCAGCACCTCGGTGTGCCACGGCGAGAGCTGCGCCCCGGTCAGCGAGTTCACGAACGCGAGCTGGTGGTCCGAGCCGGCCTCGGCCTCCCGGGCCAGCTCGAGCAGCCTGTTCGCGAAGTCCGGCCAGCCGGTCCCGGACGCCCAGCCGGGCTCGGTGTAGGCCGCGAGCGCAGTGTGCGCCTGCATCAGCAGCCGCTGCACCACGCCGACCTCGGTCTCGGTGCCGATGCCCCGCTGCACCAGGGCCACGAAGTCGCGGGCCTTGAGCTCGGCCTGACGGGTCATCTCCCAGGCCGCCGACCACAGCAGCGTGCGGGGCAGTGGATCCGCGATGTCCCCGATCCGGTCGATCGCCGTGGCCAGCGACTCCGGGTCGAGCCGCACCGAGCAGTACGTGAGGTCGTCGTCGTTGACCAGCACCAGCTTGCCGCGTGCGCTCCCGACGAGTTCGGGCACCTCGGTGCGGGGGCCCTCGATGTCGAGCTCGATGCGCTCGGTGCGCACCAGCTTGCCGTGCTGGCCGTCGTCGTAGACACCGATCGCGAGGCGGTGCACACGGGTCTCGCCCGCGCCCGGCGCGGCGCCCTCCTGGATCACCGCGAACGAGGTGAACCTCCCGTCGGCGTCCACCTCGAACTCCGGCCGCAGGATGTTCAGGCCGGTGGTCTTGAGCCACTGCGAGCCCCAGTCCGACAGGTCTCGGCCCGACGCCTTCTCCAGCGCGGCGAGCAGGTCGTCGAACGTCGCATTGCCGTACGCGTGGTCGTCGAAGTAGGCGCGCAGGCCGGACAGGAATGGTTCGAGCCCCACGTACGCGACGAGTTGCTTGAGCACCGATGCGCCCTTGGCGTAGGTGATGCCGTCGAAGTTCACCTCCACCGCGGCGAGGTCCGGGATGTCCGCGGCGATCGGGTGCGTCGAGGGCAGCTGGTCCTGCCGGTACGCCCACGACTTCTCGACGTTCGCGAACGTGGTCCAGGCGTTGGTGTACTCGGTGGCCTCGGTCTGGCACAGCACCGAGGCGAAGGTCGCGAAGGACTCGTTGAGCCACAGGTCGTCCCACCACTTCATGGTGACCAGGTCGCCGAACCACATGTGCGCCATCTCGTGCAGCACCGTCTCCGCGCGCCGCTCGTACGAGTAGCGGGTGACCTTGGACCGGAACACGTAGTCCTCGAGGAAGGTGACCGCCCCGGCGTTCTCCATTGCGCCCGCGTTGAATTCGGGCACGAACAGCTGGTCGTACTTGCCGAACGCGTACGGCACCCCGAAGCTGCGGTGGTAGAAGTCGAAGCCCTGCTTGGTCTCGGTGAACAGTCGCTCGGCGTCCATGTGCTCGGCGAGCGAGGCGCGGCAGTAAATGCCCAGCGGGATGTGGCCGTGCTCGTCGGAGTAGCTGTCACTCCACCGCGCGTACGGACCGGCGATGAGCGCGACCAGGTAGGTGCTCATCTTCGGGGTGGTCCGGAACTGGTGCACGCCGGGCGTGGCCGCGACTGTCTCGACCGCCGCCGAATTGGAGATCACCTGCCAGTCGGCCGGGGCGGTGACCCGAATGTCGAAGGTGGCCTTGAGATCCGGCTGGTCGAAGCACGCGAACATCCGCTTGGCGTCCGCGGTCTCGAACTGCGAATACAGGTACACGGCCTGGTCGGTCGGGTCGACGAAACGGTGCAGGCCCTCGCCGGTGTTCGAGTACTCGCAGTCGGCCTCGACGACCAGTTCGTTCTGCTCGGCCAGGTCGGTCAGTGCGATGCCCTCGGCCCCGTCGTAGCCGCTGACGTCCAGCGGACGTCCGTTGAGGGCGGCGGTGCGCACCCCGCGGGCGACGAGATCGACAAAGGTCTGCCCGCCGGCCGTCGCGCCGAACGTGACCGTGGTACGGGAGCGGAACGTCTGCTCGCCGGGCGCCCCGCTGCCGTCGGTGAGGTCCAACTCGATGTCGTAGTTCTCGACCGTCAACAGCGCCGCGCGTTGCGCTGCCTGGTCGCGGGTGAGGTTCGGTGGGGCCACTTCGGGACGCTCCTCGGGAGTCGGGGACAGGTGCTCGGCTCCATCCCATCACGACGCGCCGACGCCCACGACCGTCCTCACCGAGTGGCGTCGGTCGGTCCCGGAAACGCGTCGACGAAACGGGTGTGCTCCGTGGCCGGCGTCCGGTCGGAGGACTACGCGACCATGATGGACGTGCTGCAGCGCATGATCGCCAACTTCGAGCAGGTTGCGGGCTGACC
Source organism: Rhodococcus sp. NPDC059234 (assembly GCF_042754225.1). Taxonomy (NCBI): domain Bacteria; kingdom Bacillati; phylum Actinomycetota; class Actinomycetes; order Mycobacteriales; family Nocardiaceae; genus Rhodococcus; species Rhodococcus sp. NPDC059234. The sequence goes on along the minus strand of NZ_JBHZAH010000066.1, from coordinate 14,849 downwards.
AGCGGTCCCTGTCGTCGAGTCGCGAGCCGATCAGAGGGGTGCCGCGGGGTCCGACAACAGGGCCGGATCGACCGGTTCGCGCGAGGCGATCAGTTCCTTGATCCGGTCGGTCACGTCCCAGACGTTCACGTTCATCCCGGCCCGCACCCGGTGGTCGCCGTCGAGCCAGAAGGCCACGAACGCACGCCGGACGACGTCGCCGCGGACCACCACCCGGGCGTAACTGCCCGGGGGTGCGTGCCCGACGTACTCCATGCCGAGGTCGTACTGGTCGGTGAAGAAGTACGGCAGATTGGTGTACTCCTCGCTGCCGCCGAGCATCGTCGAGGCGGCCACGGCGGGCTGGTTGAGGGCGTTCGCCCAATGCTCGACGCGTATCCGGGTCCCCAGCACCGGATGCTGTTGCGCGGCGATGTCACCGACCGCCACGATGTCGGGATCGCTGCTGATCAGTCTGGCGTCGACCAGGACACCGCCGTCGACGGCGAGGCCCGCCTCGCGTGCCAGTTCGACGTTCGGTGCGGCGCCGACCGCGACGAGTACGGCGTCCGCGGCCAGCACGTCACCGGTACCCAGGCGCACCCCGGTGGCCCGGCCGGACTCGGTGACGATCTCCTCGACCGTCGCACTCAGCCGCAGGTCCACACCGTGCTCACGATGCATTTCGGCGAACACGGTGCCCATCTCGGCGCCGAGCGAGGAGAGCAGCGGCAACTCCGCCGCTTCGACCACCGTGACGGTGACGTCGTGCCCGCGGGCGGCGGCGGCGACCTCCATGCCGATCCATCCGGCGCCGATCACCACCAGTCGTGACCGCGGCTGGAGCGCGGCGAGGAGCGTGTCGGACTCCTCGACGGTGCGCAGGTAGTGCACGCCCGCGGCGTCGGAGCCGGGGATCGGTGGTCGTCTCGACCGTGACCCGGTGGCCAGCGCGAGCTTGTCGTAAGCGAGAGTGGAGCCGTCCGGAAGTGTGACCTGGTGTGCGGTCGGGTCCAGCGCGGTGACGGTGGTCCCCACGCGCAGGTCGACCCGGTGGTCGCGGTACCAGTCGCCGTCGTGAACGGTGAAATCGGAGAGGGCCTTCGCGCTCGTGAGGTGTTCCTTGGACAGCGGTGGCCGTTCGTAGGGGAGGTGGTCCTCGCCGCTGAGCAGCACGACGTGGCCGTCGAAGTCCCTGTCGCGAAGACCCTCCGCGACCTTCGCTCCGGCGAGCCCGCCGCCGACGATGACGAACGTACGGTTCGGTGACATCTGCCACGCTCCGATCCCGGGGGTCTCGTACCGTCGACGGTACTGCGCCGCAGGCACCTCGGGAAGCAATCGCGGCGCGTCGCGGTTGTCGTGTGACGAGACCGGAATTCGATCCGTGGACCCAACCGATGGAGAGCGCCAAGTGAGTGAGACGAAGAAGGACACCGCAGACTTTTGGTTCGACCCGCTGTGCCCGTGGTGCTGGATCACCTCGCGCTGGATTCTCGAGGTCGAGAAGGTCCGCGACATCGAGGCGCGGTTCCACGTGATGAGCCTGGCCGTGCTGAACGAGGGCAAGGAACTGCCCGAGCAGTACCGCGAGCTGATGGACAAGGGCTGGGGCCCGGTCCGGGTGGCGATCGCGGCGGCGAAGGAGCACGGCGAGGAGGTGCTGCTGCCGCTGTACACCGCGATGGGCACCCGCATCCACGACCAGCGCAACCAGGACCTTCCCAGGGTGATCGCGGAGGCGCTGGCGGAGGTGGGCTTGCCGGCGGACCTGGCGTCCGCCGCCGACACCGACGTCCACGACCAGCAGTTGCGGGCCAGCCACAAGGCGGGCATGGACGCAGTCGGTCCCGACGTCGGCACGCCGACCATCCACGTCAACGGCGTCGCGTTCTTCGGCCCGGTGCTCTCCCGCATTCCCCGCGGCGAAGACGCGGGGAAGGTGTGGGACGGTGTCGTCGCGCTGGCCTCCTACCCGCACTTCTTCGAGCTCAAGCGCAGCCGTACCGAGGATCCCTCCTTCGAGTAGGCGCTTCGCACCCGTGAGTCCTTCTCGTCCCTACGGGGGCCAGAAGGACTCACGGGGTGCCTGGTTCGGTCAGGACCCGAAACGCCCACCGCCCTCGGACGACCCGGGTCGTCCGCCACCGCCGGAACCGTCCGTACGGCGGCGTTCGAGGACGAACTCGTCGACGGGACGCAGCTCGGCGAACGGACCGTCGAATGTGTAGTAGGTGACTTTGAGGCGGGTCTTGTCGCCGGGGCCTTTCCCCGGGTCGACATCGAAGGCCGCGAAGCCGTGCGGGTTCTTGCGATCCTGGAAGGACGCCCACGGCGCGTCCTCCTTGACCCAGACTGAGTCCTTGTGGCCGGGTAGTACTGGGCTGTCCTTGTCGCTCAGCGCAACGATCACCCTTGCCTCGGGTCGCTCGAACAGGTCCCCTTCGGAGGTTGCGAAGTTCCCGCCCCCGCCGATCACCATGTGCACCGTGCCCTTCTCGGTGTCGATCGTGTCCTTCCTGGTGTCGACCGGGATCGGTGTGGCGGTGTCGTTGCCGCTCGAGCCGCGAACGGCATGGGATCGCTCGTAGTGGTGCTCGTGTCCGCACACCACCAGGTCGACGCCGTACTGATCGAATAGCGGTCCCCACGCCTGTCGTACTCCGAGGTCGCTGCCGTTGCTTCTCTCTGCGCTCGAGATCATGGTCTGGTGCATGCACACGACGATCCAGTCGATCGCCTTGTCAGCGCGAGCGCCCTTCAGCTCTGCCTCCAGCCAACGTTGCTGTGCGCCGCCGGAATAGCCCCGGATGTAGGAGTCGCCTGCATCCTGGATCGCGACGTCGTCGTTGCTGACGCTGATCACGCGCACGGAGCCGGCAGTGAACGAATACCACAGGCCCTGGAATGCGGGGTCGCCACCGTTGGACGGCAATTCGAACAGGTTTCGGTAGGCGTCGAACCCGAATTGGCCGTTCGCCCGCTCGTTCTCGTGGTTCCCGGGACAGGGCATCCAGGGGCGGTAGCGGGTGGATCTGCTGTTGCTGATGAACCAGTCGGCCCAGGTGGGGGTGCGCGGCTGGCCGAAGTACGCGCCGATTGCCGCGTAGCACAGGTCGCCGTTGAGCAGGTTGAACAGCGGGTCGGCGCGCTCGACCGCCTGCACGATGTCCGCGGACGCCTGGCTGCCGACGTTGCTGCTGGTGTAGACGGGGTAGGGTCCATTTCCACCCGGTGCACCCGCCGGCCACTTCTTTCCCTGACGCAGGTTGACGGTGCCCTGGTCGCCGAAACTGGTGAAGCGCAGGGGCTTACGGCCCCGCGGGGCGGTGGTGAAGATGCCGGAGTCGGGGACGCCGCCGTCGTGGGTGGCGTAATAGACGTAACGGGTGTCGGGGTCGAGGTTCTCGATGCGGGCGTGATGGGCGAACAGTTCACCACCGTCGACGCCGTCCCGGTAATGCTTGGTGCGCGCCTGCACGGTCCGACCGGGGCCGCCGGTCAGTGTCCCGAACTCGACCCGAGGATTGCGCACCGTGGCCGGGGTGACCCAGGAGACCCCCATCTCGCGCGAGGCGTCCGCTCCGAACTGTAGGTGCAGTCCGGTGACGCTGGGTGCTCCGACCGCTCCGGTCTGGCGCCAGATATCAGGGCTCCACGTCTTCGCGGACTGTTGCCGGGCCCCGAGCACTCCGGCGCCGAGGGTCGCTGCTCCGCCCGTGAGTAACGATCGTCTGGAGAATTCGAACAAGGTTCACCCTTTCGATGGGCACCCGGGACTTACGGGGGTCAGGGCGCGATCGCTCCCTGACCCCCGTGCCGTGAGGCGCGGTTTCAGTTCTTCGGCAGGACCAGGATCTTCACGTGCTCGTCGGGGTTGCGCAGCGCGTCGAACGCGCCGGCGACGCCGTCGAGTCCGACCCGGCCGGTGATGATCGCCTCGGCGTCGATCTCGCCGTCGGCCAGACGCTGCAGGGTGATGTCGTAGGCGTCCTCGTACGGGCCGTGGCCGAAGTTGATCGCGATCCGGCGGAACTGTCCGACCACGGGGATGACGACCTCGTCGCCGAACGGCGCGGCCAGCACCTGGATCCGTGAGTTGAACGGCATGGTGTGCATCAGCGTGCCCAGGATCCCCGCGCGGCCACTGCACTCGTACGCGATCAGGATGCCGGCCCCGGCCTGCCCGACGAGCGTGTTGCCCTCGGCCACCATCTGATTCCACAGCTCGATCGGGTCCTGCTCGTTCGGGTCGACGACGATGTCGGCGCCCATCAGCTTCGCCAGCTCGCGCCGCTTCGCCGAGGGCTCGGACGCGATCACCACCTGCGCGCCTCGGGCCTTGGCCGCCACGATCGCGCCGAGACCGATGGTGCCGCAACCGATCACGAGCGCCGAGTCGGCGGAGGTGAGGCCCGACTGCTGCATGTGCATCTCGCCGACGTGCAGCGGCTCGGCGAGCGTCGCGTGCTCGAGCGACAGGCCCTCGGGCACCCTCCGCACCCAGAACGCGTCGACGACGATGTGCTCGCCGAACGCGCCGTGGTACTCGTTGGAGAACCCGATGATCTTCGGGATCCCGGTGCTGGTGTCGGTCGCGAGCCCGATCCCGGTCACCTGGTCGCCGACGGCGAAATCGGTGACGCCCGAATCGACCTCGGTGACGATGCCGGCGTACTCGTGGCCGAGGACCACCGGCCGATCGGTGTCGAAGGTCGCGAGCGGGTAGCCCGCGTTCTCTGCGACGTGCACGAACCGGCACGGGTCCTTGGACATGCTCAGGTCGCTCCCGCAGATGCCGCAGGCGACGATCTCGATCCGGATCTGCCCGGGGCCGAGCGCGGGTGCGTCCGGGACGTCCGCCACCGTGAAGGCGCCGTCGTGGAACTGTGCGGCCCTCATGCCGATGCCCCCGCGCTCTCGACGGGCTGACCGTAGTAGTCGGTGTGGGCCTTGGTGATCGCGCCCACCAGGCCGCCGATGAGGTAGTCGCGGTTGTCCTCGGCGAACTGCAGGCTCGCCTCGCGGCCACGGTTGCGGTTCTTGAAGTGCGGGATCACCTCGGACGCGAACAGCTCGTAGCTGCGCTTGGTGTCCTCCCAGTTCGCCATGTCGACGTGCAGGATCAGCATGGTGCCGAACCCGCCGGTCTTCTCGATCAGTCGCTCGATCTGCGCGATCGCCTCGTCGGGGGTGCCGATGATGGCCTGCCCGAACTCGCCGAGGGTGTCGTTGCGCCACTGGTCGATGATTCCCTTGGGAGTCTGCGCCCAGTCCGGGTTCTGCCCGGTCTGCCGGTTGACGTAGGCGGCCATCGAGTCGATCCGCCGGCTCACCGCGCGCTCCGCGTCGGCGCGGGTCTCGGCGAGGAACATCGGGTTGACCAGCCGCCAGGTGGACCGGTCGGCGACGTGTCCGTGCTCGGCGCAGACCTTCTCGTAGACGCCCCAGTTGCGGTCGAGGACCTCGAATCCGCTGGGGGAGCTGGCAGCCAGCGACAGCAGCGAGAGGCCGTGCGTGCCGGCGAGCACCGAGCCGTTCGGCGACATCGTCGACGCGGTCGCGATCTCGATGCCGGCCGGGTTGTACGTCGGCAGCTGGGCGCGGGCGTCGCGCAGGGTGAACCAGTCCGTCTCCATGTTCACCACCTCGCCGCGCAGCAGCGCCAGGATCGCCTCGAGCGCCTCACCCTGCATGCGACGCTGGTCCGAGGGGTCGATGCCCATCATGTGCGCGTCCAGCGGGATCTTGCCGGGGCCGGTGCCGAAGATCAGCCGGCCGCGGGTCTGCAGGTCCAGCTGGGTGATGCGGTCCACGGTGACCAGCGGGTGGTGGTAGGGCAGTGAGGCGACGCCGGTGCCGAACCGGATGCGTTCGGTGCGCTCGGCTGCCGCGGCGATGAACACGTCGGGGGCGGGCACGATCTCGGCGCCGGTCGAATGGTGCTCGCCCATCCACGCCTCGTCGAAGCCGAGGTGGTCGAGGTGCTGCATGAGATCGATGTCGCGGCGCAGTTGCAGCGCGGGATCGGCGTTCAGCGGGTGGTACGGGGCGAGGAACGCCCCGAACTTGATCGAGTCTGAGGTCCACATGGGCGTGCTCTCCTGGGGATGGGTGGGGCGCCGTGAAGAATGAAGAAGGTGAGCGGCATCACATCGATGCCGGGTTTCGTTCTATCACCGAGTTGGATCAAGTGATCCATAAATGTCCCGCTGAGTGGGCGGCCCGGCGGGTACCCCGCGGCGGGCCGGGCGGCTGCGGAGGGGTGCTAGGTGTGCAGGAGTCGGTCGAGGCCGCCGACGACGAAGTCGACGAGGTCCTCGTAGAACGAGGTCAGGCCGTCGGGCGACGGATTCCTGCCCTCGCGGTTCCACTCGTCGGCGCGGCTCAGGGCCTGCAGGAAGCCGGTCACCGAGATGGCCCAGCGCAGTTCGAGCCGGTCCGGATCGGTGTCCGGATACGTTCGGCGAACCTCGCGCAGAAGCGCGGCCTCCACGTCCTCGCCGGTCGAGCGGAGTGCGGGATGACCCTCCGGGGACAGCTGCGCAATGATCTTCACCCAGCGAAGGCCCCGAATGCGGTGCTGCAACAGCAGTTCGAGGTACGGATCGGTCAGCGCGCGCACCAGCGCGTCGGTACCGGCGGGCTCCGGGTCGGCCGCGAGGGTCGCGACATTGGCCGCGATCCGGTCGCGTACGGGACCGCCGAGATCGACGAGCACCGCCGAGAGCAGGTCGTCCTTCGAACCGAAGTGATAGTGCACCGACGCAGGTCCGAGTCCGGCGGCGGCGTTGACGGCGCGCACCGACACCGCGTCGACGCCCTGGGCGGCGAAGAGTCGCTCGGCCACCTTGACCAGTTTCGCTCGGGTTGCCGTGCCCTGACGGTTTCCGCTGGCGGTGGACATGGCCCGAGCATGTCACATCTTGACGGACACCCGGGGTATGGCTTCCAATGGGAATGAATTGGATCAAGTGATCCAATTCAAGGGGTCTCCAATTCGTGAGGCCGTCAACGGATGTCGAAGGAGGCGTGCGCGCCATGCAGCTCGAGGTGGACCTGGAGTCGGCCGTTCCGGCGGTCGTGCTGACCGGGGTCGACGAGTACACGAAGCTCGCGGTGACGGTCGTCGGCGATCCCGACTCCGACCGCGTGAGCGCCGCGCTCGCCGACTGGGGTGTGGTGGAGGACGAGCACGTCTGGCTCGAGATCGGCCGGCTCGAGCGCGCCCTGAACTCGCACCCCGACCGGCTGCCGGACTGGCTGCCGCGGTTCGTCGCCATGATCGACTACGCCGCGTCCAAGGGCTGGGTCGACGGCGACAACCGGCGGGTCCGGGCGCACCGCGAACGCTAGCGAATCAGGGCCGGAAGAACAGCCGCCCGTGCCGCGAGCGGTCCCGCAGCGCGTGGGCGCGCCAGGTCAACACGGGATGGCCGGCCAGCAGGTTGACCAGCCAGGGGAAGAAGCCGCGCTCGGTGACGGCGCGATCGGCCATCTCGTGGAAGCCCACCAGGTTCATCAGGTACTTGCCCGCGCCCAGCACACCGATCGCGCCGACGGCGCCGTCCGGGCGATTGCACAGACCGTGATTGTCGGCGGTGTACTCCTGTGCGCGCGAGAGGGACGAGCCGATCACCGGAACGTAGTTGGACGCGAACATCCCGAGCTGACGCCAGTACGAGGTGTGCCCCGCGGCGATGTGCCCGACCTCGTGGCCGATGATGAAGGCGAGGGCGTCGGGATTGCGGGCATGACCGCCGATCTCGAACAGGTCGCTGTACACCACCACGTACCGGCGGAACCCGTGACCGGAGGCGAACGCGTTGATCCGGCCGTTGCCGAGCACGACGTAGCCGTCGGGCACCTCCCGCATGCCGAATCGCGCCGCCGCCTCGACCAGCATCCGGTGTCCGTCGGGGAACTGGGTCGGCGTCATCTTCACGCCGTTGACGCGCTGGGCGGCGTACATCTGCCCGCGTGCCACGAACACCACGACGGGGGCGAGCAGCAGCAGGACCACCCAGTAGTCGAGCCGGCCGGTCAGCAGCAGCGCGACGGAGGTCAGGTAGGCGACGGCGGTCACGGTGACCGCGAGAGCCAGCAGGGGGATCTCCAGTCGGTGCCGCACCGGCATCCCCCACGGGGAGAGTCCACTCGGCGGAAGGCCTTGCGGTGGTGGGAAGTCGGGGGAGGGGACGGGTGGCACAGGGTTCGCCGTGACCGGCGTGAACTGCTCCATGGATGTCGACTCTAGGCGGGGTGGGTCGTCGTCGATGTCGGGTGGTCGCACCGCCCGAGGCCGTGCCCGAGGGCGGCACTGCCCGCGGCTTCGCCTGAGGTGGTCTGTCAGAATCGACCCATGCGCGTATACCTAGGTGCCGACCACGCCGGCTTCGAACTCAAGAATCTGATCAAGGATCATCTCGTCGCGAACGGCCACGAGGCGATCGACTGCGGTGCCCACGTGTACGACGCGCTCGACGACTACCCGGCGTTCTGCGTCGAGGCGGCTCGCCGGACCGTCGCGGACGAGGGCAGCCTCGGCATCGTTCTCGGCGGCAGCGGCAACGGCGAGCAGATCGCCGCGAACAAGGTGCCCGGCGCCCGCTGTGCCCTCGCGTGGAGCGTCGAGACCGCTCAGCTCGCGCGCCAGCACAACAAGGCCCAGCTGATCGGCATCGGCGGCCGTATGCACTCCACCGAGGAGGCGCTCGCGATCGTCGACGCGTTCCTCGAGACCCCGTGGTCCGGCGAGGAGCGCCACCAGCGCCGCATCGACATCCTCTCCGAGTACGAGCGCACCGGCGTCCCGCCCGTGCTGCCCGAGGCCTGAGTGCCCGAAGGTCACACTCTCCACCGCTTGGCACGGGAGCATCGGCGACACTTCGCCGGTGCTCCCGTCCGCGTCTCCAGCCCCCAGGGTCGATTCGAGGCCGGCGCCGCCCTGATCGACGGCGCCGTGTTGGAGTCGGCTGAGGCCTGGGGCAAGCACCTGCTCCACCACTACGACAACGGCCGCATCGTGCACATTCACCTCGGCCTGTACGGCAAGTTCACCGAGTTGCCGCTGCCGATGGGACCTCCGGTCGGGCAGGTGCGGATGCGAATGGTCGGCACCGAGATCGGCACCGACCTGCGCGGTCCCACCGCCTGCGAGATCTACGACGAGACGCAGCTGACCGCGCTGGAGCAGCGACTCGGTCCCGACCCGCTGCGGCGCGACGCCGACCCGGAACGGGCATGGCGTCGAATCTCCAAGTCTCAGACCGCGATCGGTGCGCTGCTGATGGATCAGGCGGTGCTCGCCGGCGTCGGCAACGTGTATCGCGCCGAGGTGCTCTTCCGGCACGGCATCCACCCGGATCGGCCCGGCGCGAAGGTGAGCCGATCCGAGTGGGACGCCATCTGGTCGGACCTGGTCGAACTGATGGCCGTCGGCGTCGACGCCGGGGTGATGCACGTGGTGCGCCCCGAACACGACACCGGCGCGCCGTCGTACGCGGTCGACCGTCCGCGGACCTACGTCTACCGCCGTGCTGGCGAGGCATGCCGGGTGTGCGGCACGCCGGTCCTGCATTCGGTCATGAAGGCGCGCAACCTCTTCTGGTGCCCCACCTGCCAGCCGGCCTGAGTGTGACTCAGAAGTCGAACCCGCCGCCGTCGAACCCGCCGCCGTCGAATCCACCGCCGTCGAACCCGCCGCCGTCACCCATGGCGCCGTAGTCGGTGTCGCCGCCCGTGTCACCCATGTCGCCGCCCTGATCGCCCATGTCGCCGCCCGCCGCGTCCAGGCCGTCCTGGTAGCCGTCGCCGTAGCCGTTCTCGAATGCGTTGGCGTCGTACGGCACTCCCGACATGCCGCTGAACATCGCGGAGAACAGGAACATCGAACCGACGCCCCACGCGCCCGCCACCAGTGCGGGCTTCCACCACGGCTCGGAGTACCAACCGGCCGGGACCGGACGACCGGCGACGCGGCCACCGGGGTAGTAGTTGGGCGTGCGCGTCGACGGGCTGGGCGAGGCCGACACCTCGCGACCCTCGAATTCGATCTGACGGTCTTCCGTGACCGACCCGGCGGACTTCTGGCCGTCGATGCTGGGCACCTCGGGTCCCGGGTCCATGCCCATCGCGGTCCGCGCGGCACGGATGTAGTACAGGCCCTCGAGCGCGGTCTGCTTGGCCAGGCGCGCCTGCGCCGGGGTGCCCGCCTGCTCGATCTGGGACCCGGCCGCGGTGTAACGCTCGGAGGCGTCCGCGAGCGCCTGCTTGGAGGCGGTGTCGGTGCCGGTGAGGTTGTACACCTGTCCGCCGAGGCGCTCGATCGCCTGGCGGGCGTCCGCCTTCGCGTCGTCGAGCTGGTGGGCGGTGTTGCCGGCCGAGCGCTTCTGGCTCTTCATGACCAGGAAGACGACGGCGGCGATGATCACAAGGATCAGGAGGAGTTCCACAGGAGACCTTCCCGAAGGGACAAACCGGACACGGGCCAGTTTACCGGGACCCGTTCGTGTCGGTGGTCGATGCGAACATATGTTCGTGTCTGACTTCGAGCGCCCCGCTGCGGATCAAGCGACGATCCTGCACGCCGACCTCGACGCCTTCTACGCCTCGGTCGAGCAGCGCGACGACCCGTCGCTGCGGGGCCGGCCGGTGATCGTCGGCGGCGGGGTGGTCCTCGCGGCCAGCTACGAGGCGAAGGCGTACGGCGTCCGGACGGCCAGCGGCGGCGCCCAGGCGCTGCGGCTGTGTCCGCAGGCGGTCGTGGTGCGGCCGCGGATGTCCGCATACGCCGAGGCGAGCAAGGCGGTCTTCGAGGTGTTCCGTGACACGACCCCGCTGGTCGAGGGCATCTCGATCGACGAGGCCTTCCTCGACGTCGGGGGACTGGCGCGGATCGCGGGCAGCCCGGTCGAGATCGCCACCCGGCTGCGACGCGAGGTCCGCGAACGGGTCGGGCTGCCGATCACGGTCGGGATCGCCCGGACCAAGTTCCTCGCGAAGGTGGCCAGCGCGGTCGGCAAACCGGACGGGCTGCTGCTGGTCCCGCCGGACCGCGAGCTCGCGTTCCTGCACCCCCTTCCGGTCGAGCGAATCTGGGGAGTCGGGAAGGTCACGTCCCGCAAGCTCCGCGACTACGGCATCGAGACGGTCGGGCAGATGGCCATGTTGCCGGAACGTGAGCTGATGTCGGTGGTGGGCCGCGCCTCGGGCCGACACCTGCACGCCCTGGCGTGGGCCCGCGACCCGCGGCGCGTGCAGACCACCACGCGGCGCCGTTCGATCGGAGCCCAGCACGCGCTCGGTCGCCGGCCGCACTCGCTCGACGAGATCGACGCGACCGCCGCCGCGCTGGTCGATCGCGTGGCCCGGCGCCTGCGCAAGGCGGGCCGGGTCTGCCGCACGGTCGTCGTGCGGATGCGGTTCGCGGACTTCACTCGCGGCACCCGTTCGCTCACGCTGCCGCAGGCGACGGCGCGCACCGAGACGATCCTGGCCGCCGTCCGGGTGCTGCTCGAGCAGGCTCGGCCGCTGATTCTCGGTCAGGGGCTGACGTTGATCGGTGTCGCGCTGACCAATCTCGACACCGAGGGTGTCGAGCAGCTGGCACTGCCGTTCGAACTGGAGGCCGGGACGGCGGAGCGGGCGCCGCGTGACGCCACCGCCCTGGACACCGCCCTGGACTCGGTCCGGAACCGGTTCGGGGCGGTGGCCGTCACGCGGGCGGCGCTGATCGGGAAGGACCGCGGCGAAACCGTCCCGATCCTTCCCGATCAGTGATCGTCAGGCGTTCGCTGCCTCGTTCAGCCGCTCGAGGGTGCCGGTCGCCTCCAGGTACTCCTGGACCCAGCGCTCGATGACGGCGGAGGTCTTCTCCACCTTGGTGAACTGGCCGACGACCTGTCCGACCGGGTTGAACGCGACGTCGACGGTCTCGTCCGGGTACTTGTGGGTGGCGGCGACGGCCATCCCGGAGACCATGTACTGCAGCGGCATGCCGAGCGGTTCGGGGTTGCCCTCCTTCTCCCATGCCTCGGTCCAGTCGTTGCGCAGCATCCGGCAGGGCTTGCCGGTGAACGAGCGGCTGCGCACGGTGTCGCGGCTGGTGGCGTTCGTGTACGCGGCCTGCTGGACGGCGGTGTTCTCGGCCTCCTCGACCATCAGCCACTGCGAGCCCGACCAGGCGCCCTGAGCGCCCATGGCCAGGGCGGCGGCGATCTGCTGGCCGCTGCCGATACCACCCGCGGCGAGCACCGGGACCGGCGCGACCTCCTTGACGACCTGCGGCCACAGCACGATCGATCCGACCTCGCCGCAGTGTCCGCCGCCCTCGCCGCCCTGGGCGATGATGATGTCGACGCCGGCGTCCGCGTGCTTGCGGGCCTGGTAGGGCGAGCCGCACAGGGCCGCGACCTTGCGGCCGGCCGCGTGGATGTGCGCGATCATGTCCGCCGGCGGCGTGCCGAGGGCGTTGGCGATCAGGGTGACCTTCGGGTGCTGCAGCGCGACCTCGACCTGCGGGGTGGCGGTGGCCTCGGTCCAGCCGAGAAGCTGCAACGCGTTATCGCTGCCTTCCTCGGGCAGGGGCACGCCGTGGTCGGTGAGGATCTTGCGACCGAAGTCGAGGGTCGACTGGGGGACCATCTTCTGCAGCATGGTGGTGAGTTCGTCGGCGGACAGGTTCGAGTCCATGCCCTCGTACTTGTTCGGAATGACGATGTCGACGCCGTACGGGTGGTCGCCGATGTGCTCGTCGATCCACTTCAGTTCGATTTCGAGCTCCTCGGGCGTGAAGCCGACCGCCCCGAGCACGCCGAAGCCGCCGGCCTTGCTCACGGCGACCACGACATCGCGGCAATGGGTGAACGCGAAGATGGGGAACTCGATTCCGAGTTCGTCGCAAAGGGGGGTGTGCATGCGGCATTCCTTCACTGGGCGGGGGAAGACTGAAACACGTTCCACCCTAGATCGGCGTGGCCTCGAATTGTGGCTGTCCGCGAATGTCCCCGCTGTCGGTCGCCCGGGCGTCCCCGGACATGACAAAGCCCCCCACCTGTCGGAGCAGGTGGGGGGCTTTGGGCCGGCCGATGGGCCGAAGCGAGGGGATGACGGGAATCGAACCCGCGTAGCTAGTTTGGAAGACTAGGGCTCTACCATTGAGCTACATCCCCGAGCACACGACGTCCTGGGATCGCCATGACTGTCGTCTGCGTTGGAGACTGTACATAACCTCGCTTTGGATTCGCCAATCGGGTGGCCGTAGGATTCCCATTCGGTAGCGGCCCGCGGTTCTCGACCGCGGTCGCCGATGCTCGCGGACCTAACGGGGTGTAGCGCAGCTTGGTAGCGCATCCGCTTTGGGAGCGGAGGGTCGCAGGTTCAAATCCTGTCACCCCGACCAGGGACAACGTAAGGAATGCGTGAGCCTGAAATCAGGCCACGCGGCAACGAGATAGACCACACGAAGGAGCATGTCCGTGAAGAGCACCGTCGAGCAGCTGAGCCCGACGCGGGTCCGTATCAACGTTGAGGTGCCCTTCGAGGAGCTCAAGCCCGACTTCGACAAGGCGTACAAGGCCCTCGCACAGCAGATCCGTCTCCCCGGCTTCCGCCCGGGCAAGGCCCCGGCCAAGCTGCTCGAGGCTCGCGTCGGCCGCGGCGCCGTGCTCGAGCAGGTCGTCAACGACGCACTGCCGGGCCGCTACCAGGAGGCCGTCACCACCGGTGAGGTCAAGGTCATCGGCCAGCCCGAGATCGAGATCACCAAGATCGAGGACGGCGAGCTCCTCGAGTTCACCGCCGAGGTCGACGTCCGGCCGGAGATCTCCCTCCCCGACTTCGCCACCCTCGCGGTGACGGTCGACCCCGTCGAGATCACCGACGAGGCCGTCGACGAGCAGCTGCTGTCGCTGCGCCAGCGTTTCGGCACCCTCACCGGTGTCGAGCGGGCCGCGGCCGAGGGTGACTTCGTCTCCATCGACCTGTCCGCCACCGTCGACGGCGAGGCCGTCCCGGAGGCCACCGCCGCCGGGCTGTCCCACGAGGTCGGATCGGGTCAGCTGATCGAGGGCCTCGACGAGGCCGTCGTCGGGCTGAAGGCCGGCGAGTCCAAGGAGTTCACCACCAAGCTCGTCGCCGGTGAGCACACCGGCAAGGAGGCCGTCGTGACGGTCACCGTCGGCACCGTCAAGGAGCGCGAGCTGCCCGAGGCCGACGACGACTTCGCCCAGCTGGCGAGCGAGTTCGACACCCTCGACGCCCTCAAGGACGACCTGCGCGAGCGCGTCGGCCGCGTCGCGAAGGTCGAGCAGGCCGGCCAGATCCGCGACAAGGTCCTCGAGACCCTGCTCGAGACCGTCGAGGTCCCGCTGCCCGAGGCCGTCGTCAAGGCCGAGGTCGACGCAGCACTGCACGACGCCATCCACGGTCTCGACCACGACGAGGCGAAGCTCGCCGAGCTGCTCGAGGAGCAGGGCACCACCCGTGAGCAGTTCGACGCCGACGCCAAGGCGTCCGCCGAGAAGTCCGTCAAGACGCAGCTGCTGCTCGACGCGATCGCGGAGGCCGACGGCACCCAGGTCGGCCAGCAGGAGCTGACCGAGCGGATCATCTTCCAGGCGCAGCAGTACGGCATGTCGCCGGATCAGTTCATCCAGCAGATCCAGCAGGCAGGCCAGCTCGGCGCCGTCTTCGCCGACGTCCGTCGCGGCAAGGCGCTGGCCGGTGTCGTCGAGAAGTTCACCGTCACCGACACCGACGGCGCGACCGTCGACACCGCCGAGCTGTTCGGCGGCGGCGAGTCGGAGGACGCGGCGGAGTCCGACGAGAGCTAGATTTCACGCCAATAGCGAACAGGGGCGGCACCGGGA